>NZ_JBIRYZ010000010.1:238771-336095 GCF_044390325.1 Streptomyces sp. NPDC018964 | reverse complement strand
TGCTCAGCATCCGCCGATTCTGGCAGACACCGAGGGACCCACGGCGTGAACCACGTCCCTAACTACGAGGCGAATGTTGCCTGATGCGGCACTAGAAGGCTCCCCTGGAAGGCCGATGAAGACCTTGGCGAGGGGCCGTCCGCGGGGCGGTTCGGCGGCGGGTACGTGATGATGACCGGTGGGCACCTCCACGAACTCCCAGAGGATCACTCATGCGCATCACGCCGGTCGCCGTCCCCGCCGCCCTTGCCGCACTCCTCCTGCTGACCGCCTGCGACAGCGCGGGCGGCGACGGCGACCAGGACGGCGACGGGAAGCGGCGGAGCACCGCCTGCTCGGTCGACACGGTGAGCGTGGAGGTCGGGCCCGCGAGCGTCGCGCCGGCCGCCGGGGACACCGGCGAGGTCACCGTCGGCCTCACCAACCGGGGCGCCGCCTGCACGCTCGACGGCTTCCCCGAGGCGACCCTGGTGGGAGCCGGCGATTCCGCCACCCTCGACGTGCCGCCGGCCGAGGGCGCCAAGGCGCAGGAACTGACCCTGGCCAAGGGCGCGTCCGCCTCCTTCACCCTCACCTACGAACGCGGCGAGCCCCGCGACGGCGCCTTCGACGCCGAGAAACTGCGGGTCGAACTGCCCGGTGACACGAGCGGCTCCGCCGTCCGCACCTCCCCCTGGACGTACGGCCCGGTCGCGTCCACCGGCCAGGGCAGCCCCAAGATCTCCGTCAGCGCCTACCAGCAGGTGGGCGACTAGGACTTGCCGGGAAGGCGCGGGCGCGCCCCGACCTGTGCGTCGTCCGCCGCGCGGGCACCCTCCTCCCAGCCCGCCGCGTCGCTCACGCCGCGCAGCCGGGTGGTCGTGGTCTCCGGGAACAGCCGGTCCGTCCGCTCGTCGACCGCCACCGCGCGGGAGGCGAGCACCGGCAGCAGATCGTCGCTCACCTGGGTCCCGGCGGTCTCGGCGACGGCCGCGAGACGCGTGCCCACGCGGTGCGCGTAGGAGGCGAGGAAGGACTGCCGGAAGGTTTTGGTGCGCTTGCGTCCGCCCGCCCGCTGTGCGGCCTCCGCCCTGGTCATCGCCGTGGTGGCCTGCACCAGCAGTGAGGTGTAGAGGAGCTCCACCGCCTCCAGGTCGGGGGCGAAGCCGACCACGGTGGAGAAGCCGAGGGGTTCGTTCCACACGGCCCGGCAGTGGTTCGCGCCGGCGACCGCGTCCAGCAGCACCGCCTTGGCCTGCTCGTACGGCGGCTCCACCCCGATCCGGCAGGCGCCCGGCGCCCGGTCCGAGGGCTCCCGCGCGGCGAGCAGCGCCTCGTCGACGCTGTGCCGCGCCATCAGCTCCTGCGCCTTGGCGCTGAGCGCCTCCGCCTCGTCCGGGAACCCGGTCGCCTCCGCCTTGGCCAGCAGCGCGCGGATGCGGCCGAGCACGCGGGACTCCGGCCGCCGGTCCCGCGGGTCCGGGGCGGCCGTCTCGTCGAGGGACTCGAGGGCGGGCAGGCGCAGCAGCAGGCGGTACAGCTCCAGGACGGCGGTGGCGTACGGGAAACGGTCGCCGCGCGGGGCGTCGTCCGCCCCGAGCTCGTCCAGCTGGGCCTTCCACCGGGGTCCGCGCGGCCGGTCGTCGCGCGGTGCCTGCGCGCGGATCAGCGCGGAGACGAGCCGTACGTGGACGTCGTCCAGCTCGCGCCGGACGATCCGTACGACATCGGCGGGCTGCCAGCCGCGCCGCCAGGCGGTCGCCACGAACTCCTCTCCCCGACGGGCGAGTTCGGCGTCGGCCGCCGGGTCGGCGGCGAGCAGGGACGCGCCGGTGTCCAGGGCGGTGTCGCCGGTGTCGTAGAGGGCGGCGCGGAAGGCGCGGTCGACGGTGCTGGACGTACTCACGGACCGATCGTGCCACGTCCCGGGAATTCACCCACAAGTGTCAACTTCGGGTTGACACCCTTCGACTGTCAACTTACGGTTGACACATGACGACGAACCCGACCATCAAGTCATCCGTGCGTCTCGACGACCTCATCGCGGCCATCAAGAAGGTCCACGAAGAACCCCTGGAACAGCTCCAGGACGCGGTGCTCGCCGGTGAGCACCTCGGTGACGTGGCCGACCACCTGATCGGCCACTTCGTGGACCAGGCCCGCCGTTCGGGCGCCTCCTGGACGGACATCGGCAGGAGCATGGGCGTCACCCGGCAGGCGGCCCAGAAGCGGTTCGTGCCCAAGGAGGGCACCGACCTCGACCCGAACCAGGGCTTCGACCGCTTCACCCCCCGCGCCCGCAACACGGTCATGGCCGCGCACAACGAGGCTCAGGCCGCGCGGAACGCCGAGGGCCTGCCCGCACACCTGGTCCTGGGTCTGCTGGCCGAGCCCCAGGGGCTCGCCGTGAAGGCGATCACCGAGCAGGGCGTCACGGTGGACGCGGTCCGCGAGGCCGCCCGCGCGGCGCTCCCGCCGGCCGTCGAGGACGCCCCCGAGCTGGTGCCGTACGGCCCGGCGGCCAAGAAGGTCCTGGAACTCACCTTCCGCGAGGCCCTCCGCCTCGGCCACAACTACATCGGCACCGAGCACATCCTGCTCGCCCTGCTGGAGCACGAGAACGGCGAGGGCCTCCTCAGCGGCCTCGGCGTCACCAAGCCCGCCACCGAGCGGTACGTCGCCGACGTGCTGGCGCAGTACGTCGAGACCCGGACGGAGGACGAGGCCGCTCAGGAAGGCTGACCGGAGGCGTTGTCAGACCCCCCTGCCACACTCGTGGCATGGCCGACCGGTGGGCACTCGCTCCGGCCGAGGACGGTGGCGTGGACGTCGCTCCCCTCGGCCCGGACGGGCTGCCCGCCGGCCCGGTGCTGCGGGAGGCGGACCCCGCCGAGGCCGTCCGGAGCCGTCCCGGTGTCACGCGGTGGGTGTGGCGGTCCACCGCCGAGGTCTACCCGCGCCTGCTCGCCACGGGGGTGCGCGTGGAGCGGGCCTACGACATCGAGGCCGCCGAGACGCTCCTGCTCGGCCACGAGGGGCGGTACGGGGAACCCCGTTCGGCCGCGGCGGCACTGGCCCGGCTGCGCGGCGGCCCCGTACCACCCGATCCACCGCAGCGCCAGGCCGAACCGGGCGCCCAGTCCTCCCTCTTCGAACCCCAGGGCGTCCGGCTGCCGCTGCCGGACCTCCTCGCGGTCTACGCCGAGCAGCAGCGGCGGACCGGTGCGACCGCGCACCCGGACCGGATGCGGCTGCTGACGGCCGCCGAGTCGGCGGGGACGCTGGTGGCCGCCGAGATGAACCGCGCGGGACTGCCCTGGCGGGCGGACGTGCACCGCGCGGTGCTGCACGACCTGCTCGGCGAGCGGTACGCGGGCGGCGGCGAGCCACGCCGGCTCGCCGAGCTCGCCGACGAGGTGTCCGCCGCCTTCGGCCACCGGGTCCGGCCGGACCTCCCAGCCGACGTGGTGAAGGCGTTCTCGCGGGCCGGCATCAAGATCAGCTCGACCCGCCGCTGGGAGATCGAGTCCGTCGACCACCCGGCCGTCAAACCCCTGGTCGAGTACAAGAAGCTGTACCGGATCTGGGTCGCCCACGGCTGGTCCTGGCTCCAGGACTGGGTGCGCGACGGCCGCTTCCGGCCCGAGTTCCTCGCGGGCGGGACGGTGACCGGCCGCTGGGTGACCAACGGCGGGGGCGCGCTGCAGATCCCCAAGGTGATCCGCCGCGCGGTCGTCGCCGACCCCGGCTGGCGGCTCGTCGTCGCCGACGCCGACCAGATGGAGCCGCGCGTACTGGCGGCGATCTCCCGCGACCCCGGACTGATGGAGGTGGCCGGCCGGGAGAGCGACCTGTACCAGTCGGTCTCCGACCGCGCCTTCTCCGGCGACCGCGCCCAGGCCAAGCTCGCCGTCCTCGGCGCGGTCTACGGCCAGACCTCCGGCGACGGCCTGAAGAACCTCGCCGCGCTCCGCCGCCGCTTCCCCAGGGCGGTGGCCTACGTCGACGAGGCCGCCCGCGCGGGCGAGGAGGGCCGGCTCGTACGGACCTGGCTGGGCCGCACCTGCCCGCCCGCCGCCCGGACGACGGACGACGCGGTGGAGGAGGCGGGCATCCCGGTCACCGAGGAGGACCGGGAGTCCGCCGCCCGCCCGTGGGTTCCGGGCCACTCCTCGACCGACGCCCGCGCCCGTGGCCGCTTCGCCCGCAACTTCGTCGTCCAGGGCAGCGCCGCCGACTGGGCCCTGCTGCTGCTCGCCGCGCTGCGGCAGACCCTGAGCGACATGGCGGCCGAGCTGGTCTTCTTCCAGCACGACGAGGTGATCGTGCACTGCCCCGAGGAGGAGGCGGAGACCGTGGTGGCGGCGATCCGGCAGGCCGCGGACCTGGCCGGACGGCTGACCTTCGGCGAGACACCGGTGCGGTTCCCGTTCACGACGGCGGTGGTGGAGTGCTACGCCGACGCCAAATGACCAGGCCACCGGCCGACTCCCGCGCCGTTCCGCCCGTCGGGTCGGACGAGCGGTGGCCGGTCGCGGCAGATGGCCGGTGGCCCAGCAGGCCGGACGACCAATGGCCCAGCAGGCCGGACGACCGGTGGCCGGTCGCAGCAGACGACCGGAGGCCCGGCGGGGCAAATGACCGGTGGCCCAGCGGGCCGGACGAGCGGTGGCCCAGCGGGCCGGACGAGCGGTGGCCCAGCGGGCCGGACGAGCGGTGGCCGGTCGCGGCAGACGACCGGTGGCCCGGCGGGTCAGATGACGGGTGGCCG
This sequence comes from Streptomyces sp. NPDC018964, assembly GCF_044390325.1. NCBI lineage: Bacteria > Bacillati > Actinomycetota > Actinomycetes > Kitasatosporales > Streptomycetaceae > Streptomyces > Streptomyces sp. NPDC018964. Next base: position 331,345 of record NZ_JBIRYZ010000010.1, on the reverse strand, counting down.
TCCGAGCCGGGTGAGGCGCCACACCGTTCGCCAGCTCATGGCCCGCCGCTCCCCGGCCGGCTCCCGCAGCCCTTCCGTGAATCCGGCGAACCAGGCCCGCAGCCCGCTGACCGACCGGTTCCGCACCACGGTGAGCAGCATCCACACCCCGAGATGGACGGGGACGAGCACGAGCGGCAGCCGCCGCCGGGCCAGCCACACCCGGTTCCGGGCGTTCACCCGGTAGTAGATGGCGTGCCTGGCCGGCGAGGTCTTCGGGTGCTGGAGCAGCAGTTCGGGCGCGTACAGGATCCGCCACCCGGCGTCGACGGCCCGCCAGGCGAGGTCGGTCTCCTCGTGCGCGAAGAAGAACGCGGCGGGCCAGTCGCCGATCTCGTCCAGCATCGCCATCCGCAGCGCGTGTCCGCCCCCGAGGAACCCGGTGACGTACCCGCCGCGCATCGGATCCGACTTCCCGACCCGGGGCACGTGCCGCTGCTGGGTCTCCCCCCGTTCGTCGGCGATCCGGAACCCGACGATCCCGAGCCGCTCGTCGGCGGCGTACAACTCCCCCACGCGGCGCAGCACATCGGCGTCGACGAGCAGCCCGTCGTCGTCCAGCTCGACGACGACGTCCACGTCCCCGAACTCCCGCAGCCGCGCGATCGCCGCGTTCCGCCCGCCGGGGCAGCCGAGGTTCTCCTCCAGCTCCACGGCGGTGACCTCACCGGGGAGCGACAACCGCCGGGCGAACTCGGGCAACGGGCAGCCGTTGCCCACGATCACGATCCGCGCGGGCGGGAGGTCCTGCTTGGCCACGGACTCCAGCAACGCGTCCACCTCGGCCGGCCTGTTCCCCATGGTCACCACGGCGACGGCGATCCTCGGCGTCTCCATGTCCTCACCTCACCATCCCGGCCGACGACTGCGTCCGCGATGCTAGCCGTTCACGCCGTGGCCTCCCGCGGTAAGCCGCACGGACGCCTCCGTGCCGCGTCGCGTCACACACGTTCCCCTACGAAGCGGGGCGGGCCGGTGTTCACCGGACGGGCCGGGGGCGGAGGAAACAGGAGGCGAGCGGAGGTCCCCGTTCAGGAGGGCTTGACGACGGAGACGACGGACCAGCGCAGCGCGCTCGACCCCGAGCCGCAGCGCACCACCTGGAGCCTGGCGTCGTTCCCGGCGGAACCGCCGCCGACCACGCTCATGCACAGGTCACTCGCGGCGTTGCGGATCCGGTAGCCCCCCTGCTGCGGGTCCAGCCACCAGAGCTGGTTGTCCGCCGCCGGCCTGCAGTGGTACTCGGTGACCTTGGTCCCGGGGGCGACACTGCCGTAGTTGGGCAGGTCCATGCACATCCCGTCCTTGCGGTTCCTGATGACGAACAGACTCGCCCCCTGGGGCCCGCCGTCCGCGTCGGCCACCTCCAGGTCCCAGAGCTGGTTGTCCTGGGTGGTGGGCCGGCAGTTGAACTGGCTCACCGGGCCGTCGACCGAACCCTTGTCGAAGTAGGGCAGGTCGGCGCACTTGCCGGTCGCGACGTTCTTCAGCTGCGCGTTGACCCGGGTGGAGAGGGCGTTGGCCAGTTGCCGGGCGGTGATCGCGGGGGGCTTCTCCGCCTTCGGCGTGGCCTTGCCCCCGGCCGTCTCCTTGGTGTCGGGCCGGGGTGCCGCCTTCTCCTCGACGTCCGCGGTGACCGAGACGGAGGGCGGCGGCCCTGACGTGGCCCGGGTGTCGGACTTCGCCTCGGGGCTGCTCGACGACGCCGAGGGGGACGGGGATTCGGCCTGGTAGTCGACGGCCGGGAGGTCGTCGGACGTACCGGGGTCGAGGGTCGTTCCGCCGACGGGTGCCGTCTCGACCGTGCGCTCGTCGTCGTCGCCGCTCAGGGCGAGTACCAGGAGGGGTACGCAGATCAGTACCGCGCCCACGAGGGCGGCCGCGGCGACCATGGGGCCGCGCAGGCGTCCCGGCGCCGGCTCGTCGGCGGCCGTGTCCGCGTTCGCGTTCGTGTCGCCCGCGCCGTCGCCCTTCCCGGCCAGGAGCGCACCGGCCGCCGCTTCGGACTCCGCTCCGTCGGGCTCCGCCGTCTGCCGCCGCCGTCGTTCCTCCTGCTTCCGCCCCTCCCCGGCGGCCTCCGGTTCCGCGGCGGCGGACCGGAAGCGCCGTCCGGTGCGCCGTCCGGGGGCGGACCCGGAGGCGGGGTCGGGAGCCGACTCGGAGGCGGGCTCGGGCGCGGGTTCGGGGGACGACGCCGTCGGTACCGAGGTGTCCGGACCGGCAGCGGAGTCGGGTTCGGGTTCGGGAGCAGCGGCAGGGGCGGGAGCGGGGGCAGGCTCCGGCGTACGCGGTCTCAGGTCCGCGCCGGGGTCCTTGCCCGGCGCGGGCACGGAAACCGCACGGCGGACGGCCACGGAAGGCATCGTCTCTCCGGCCGAGGGTTCGTGCTGACGTGGCATGAACACTGCTCCTTGTCGATGGTGGGGGGCGGACGGCGCGGTGTCGTCAGGGGAGCCGACGCCGCCGATCGGTCCGGCGCGGCGGGGCGGCGAGTCACCGGTGGACGGCACCCGTCCGAACGGCTGCTCCAGAGACTCACAAGTCACTCAACTAACTCTGGATTACACCTGGTTGCGCCAAAACCCCGAGCAGATGAACGTAGGACGACACAGGATCACGTTCGTCCGTCGACCACGCCGGGAACTCACCGCCGAGCCGGCAGACGCACTCCACCCGCGCGCTCCACCCACCCGCTCCACTCACTCACGCACTCGGCTCCCTCCGGCCCCACAGCACGGCCCGCCGCCCCGACCGCGGCGGAAACACACGCGGTTCGACCGGCCGGAGCCTACGCGGGCATCGCCCCGCTCCGTTCCGCCTTGCGGTGGCGGGCGGACAGGCGGGAGCCGGACTCCCGGCGGGCGGTGCGGCGCAGGAGGGGGATCGCGAGGAGGAAGCCGAGGACCGCCCAGGCGGTCAGCACGAGGGCGACCATGGGCAGTTCCCAGGAGCCGGCCGGCTCGGCGGCCCGCGCGGCGTCCGGCAGCAGTGCCGAACGCAGGCCCTGTGCCATCCACTTGAGCGGGAAGACGGAGGCCATCTGCTGGACCGGCACCGGCATCGAGGTGATCGGGAAGACCGTTCCGGAGGTGATCAGCAGCCCCATCACGGGCAGCATGATCAATGCCAGCGCCTCACGCGGATTGGGCAGGACGGCGCCCAGGGCCGCGCCCAGCGGCACGACGGCGAGCAGCCCCAGCGTGGTGACCCACAGCAGCGTCAGCCAGCCGCCCGGACCCTGCGGCAGCGGCCCGTCCGCCAGCAGGGCCGCGGCCGCCAGGAGCAGGGCCAGGGTGCCCGTCGCCGTGACGACCACCAGCAGGCACTTGGCGACGAGGTAGGCCGGTATCCCGCCGGGTGTGGCGCGCAACCGCAGCAGGGCGCCCTCCTCCCGCTCGGTCACGAGCATCTGCGGGAGGTTGAGCAGCCCGATCTGGAACAGCAGATAGGCGGCGAATCCCGCGAGCGCCAGGTGGGCCATCGGGGTCCGGGTGCCGGGGACGTCGTCGTCGACGTAGGCGACGACCAGCAGCGCGACGACCACGTTGACCAGGTGGCCGGACATCTCCTTGGAGTTGCGCAGGAGGTGGCGCAGCTCGATGCCGCCGCGAAGGAATCCGGCACGCCAGTAGGGGCGGGCGGGCCGGCGCGGACTGCGCGTCCCGCCCGGCGCCTCCTGCACGCCCTCCTGTGTGTCCTCCTGCACGCCCTCCTGCGTGTCCTTCATATGGCTGCCGCCTCCCCGTCCGTGGTGTCGTCCTTCTGGTGGACCATGTGCAGATAGGTGTCCTCCAGCGTCGGACGGCGGACCTCCAGGCCGGCGATCGGGCCGTCCGCGTCCTGGTGGAGTTCCCAGACCAGCCGTGAGGGGTCCGCGGTGCGTTCGCTGCGGTACGTCCCGTCGTCGGCCGTCCAGCGGACCTCGGCCTGTGCGGCGGCCCGCCGGGCCAGTTCCGCCGGGGTACCGCAGGCCCGGATCCGGCCGCCGACCAGCATGGCGATCCGGTCGGCGAGCCGCTCGGCCTCCGCCAGGTCGTGGGTGGTGAGCAGGACGGTGACGCCTTCGTCACGGGCCAGCCGTTCGACCAGGACGTGGAACTCGTGCCGCGCCTCCGGGTCGAATCCGGTGGTCGGCTCGTCCAGGAACAGCAGCTCGGGGCGGCCGACGATGCCGAGCGCGACGTCCAGCCGCCGGCGCTGCCCGCCGGACAGCCGGTCCACCTGCCGGCCGGCCTGGTCGGTGAGGCCGACCAGGTCCAGCAGTTGGGCCGGGTCGCGCGGGTGGGGGTAGTACGTCGCGAAGTGCGTCAGCAGCTCGGCGACCCGCCAGCGGCGGTGGTCGCGCCAGGACTGCAGGACCAGTCCGATGCGGCCCCGCCAGGCGTCGTCGCCCCGCTCCGGGTCCGCGCCGAGGACGCTGACCTCCCCGGCGGACCGCCGCCGGAAGCCCTCCAGGATCTCCACGGTAGTGGTCTTCCCGGCCCCGTTGGGCCCGAGCAGCGCGAACACCTCACCGCGGTGGATCTCCAGATCGACGCCGTGGAGGACGGCGACGCCCCCGTACGTCATGGTCAGATCGCGGGCCCGGACGACGGGTCGGGCGGTCGCGGTGGGTACCGTCACCGCGCTGCCCCCGTCCTGGACCGGCCTTGTTCCGCCCCGGCCCCGTCCGGTGCCGTGCGCCCGGCTCCCTCGACGATCGCGCGGAGCGCCGCCACATGGCCGTCGAAGGCGGTGCGGCCACGGTCCGTCAGCCGTACTTTCGTACGCCGCTTGCGGCCGCCGCCCTCCTTCTGGATCTCCAGGTACCCGGCCTCTTCCAGGGTGTGCAGCTGTTTGGAGAGGGCGGAGTCACTGAGCGAGAGGCTGTCGCGGACGAACGCGAAGTCCGCCCACTCGGTGGTGGCGAGCAGCGCGACCACCGACAGCCGGGTGGCCGGATGGATCAGCTCGTCGAAGCCGGCGGGCGTGCTCATCGGCCCTCCCCGGCACGGGTCGCCGCTTCACCGCGACCGCGCAACGCGCCGACCGCCCAGCGGTTGGCCGGCACCGTGAAGAGTACGAACACGGTCGCCGAGACCGTGGCCTGGATCACGCCGGCGACCATCGGCCCCCACGGCAGCGCCTCGGCCAGTCGGCCGGACAGCAGAACCGTCCCGCCGGTCACGACCATCCCCCCGAAGAACACGGCGGACGTCCGCCAGTCGTAGCGGGTGCGGTGCAACCGCACCCGGCTCCTGCGGTTGCGGATCACGCCCACCCCGGCCAGCAGCACGACGTACCCGGCGAGGGTCAGCCAGACGCCCCACCGGGGCAGGTCCAGGCCCAGAGTGGCCAGGAAGACCCACATGATCGCGGCCGTGGCGTAGGTCGCGCCGGGGTCACCGAACGCACTCCGCTCGACCTCGTCGTACACCCGCTCCTGCGGCACCCTGATCCGCTGCAGGTCCCTCCAGGCCCGCTCGGCGTCCACCGGAACGCTCACACCCATCGCCTCCCCACTTCGACTTTCCCACCAGGAAAACTAACTCTCGACTTTCCCGGAAGGCAAGCCAGAAGACCGGCACCGATCCCGACAGAGGGCGCACCGAACAGCCCCGGAACACAGAAAACCCAGGTCACACGGGGCATGACCTGGGTTCACGAGGACTGCGACAGCCCGCGAGCCCTCTTCGATTCACCTCCCTCGAACCCCGCTCCGTCGACCTTGACCCCGGTGAGGTCCGCGTTCGTGAAGTCCGCGCCGGTCCGGTCGGTTTCCCTGAGGTCCGCATCCTCGAGGTCTGCTCCTGACAGGTCCGCGTCAGTCAGGTCGGCTCCCCTGAGGTTCGCGCCAGTCAGGTCGGCCCCCCTGAGGTCCGCACCCCTGAGGTCCGCACCCCTGAGGCTTACCCTTGACAGGTACGCTTCTTTCAAGTTGGCGCTGTTGAGAACTACGCCAACCAAATTCGTGCATTTATTTTTCTTTCCGGAAGGAATCAAGGACGAGTCGGGGTCAGGACAGAAGTACGTTCTGGCGAGGTTCGCACCGGCCAGATCCGCCTCGGCCAGATTCACGCCAGTCATGATCATGTGAGACATTTCTGCACAGAAGCGCTCATGGGACCCGGTCCCACTGTCTGCTGGTGGCTCCTCCGAGCAGAAGACGGTGCCGGTGAGGTCCGCGCCGGACAAGTGCGCTCCGTCGAGTTCCGCGCCCACCAGGTCTGCTTGCGTGAGGTCCGCGTCCTCCAGATCCGCTTCATCGAGCCGTGATCCCAGCAGTGACGCCCCCGAGAGATCCACCCCGATCAGCGCTGCATTCCTGAGGTCCACATAGCGGAAGTCGGCGCTACTGAGATCTGCTTCGCGCAGGTCCACCCCGCGGAGGGGGAACAGGCCCGGATAGCCGGAGAGCTCCAGCCCGGGCAGAGCGGTGCGGCTGAGGTCGATCTGCACCCCTCTGTCGCGGTCGGGGCGGCGGTTTCCCAGCACGGTCATCACTGCCTGGAGGTCGGCAGACAGAGGACGTGGCTCGTCACCCGGAAGCACAGGTGCCTTCCTGGCGTCCTCGACTCGAACAGGAGCATTGTGGCGTGCATACGCAGACAGAACCGACACCACAGCAGGTTGGTCGGGGGCGGAATCACGCATGATCTGTTCAAGTGCGTAAATTCCCCCGAGTCGGACGTCCGCAGACGCCGCTCCTAAATTGCTGACTGCCGCGTTGAACCGGCTGGTGATCTGCCCCCGCTCGCTGATCGCGAGTTCCTTGCCGGCCTGCGTGACCTGTATCCAGGTGAAAAGAAGCGCGAGCAGTGCGGCCAGCCCTGGGAGGCTGGCCGCCAGTAGCTCGGCCCAACGCACTCGCCCGGTGTCCGTCGGACCGGCCGCCGACAGTCGGTTATCACGGCGCCGACGACGAATCCGCTCGGCGCGCTGACGCGCTATCCGCCGACGCCGTCCCAGGCGCGGGTTCCATGTCACCTTTTCATGGCAACCCACGTGCGCGTGGATCGCCACTCAGTCCCTCGCGGGTTCTACATGAATAGAGGGCCTGTCACTGTGTCGGGGTCATCTCCGGGCACGGCATGAGGTGTGGATCACCACCGTGCGGTTGCGCGGCGGCGAAGCGACCGATTCCCGCAGCACCGTGAAGTTCATCGGCAAGGCACCGGTGTGATCGCCGCACGCCGTCGGGCCGGAGCTCGATTCAGGCCTGGTGCCCGAGTTGCGAGACGTGACGCATGGGAGAAAAGTGGTTCATGTATCGCCTGCGCCGTCGAGTTATGGATCTCCGGTGACTGTGGCTGTCGAGATCCTCGAGACCCAAGTACGCAGGAAGAATCAGCACATCGCATAGCGCACCTGGAAGCAGCATGAGCAAAATCGCCCATCGGCAATTTTTCTGTCGCGTGTGCATGACCTGCTTGGCTCCAGCGCTCACCTTGCCAGTGGGCGTGGCCGGCGCTGTGGCAGCGCCCCAGCCCCTCACCCAGATGACGACCACAGCACCGACACAAACTCCCACTCCCTCGGACCCGAACACCGAGCCGCCTCCGACCACCACTCCACCCCCGACCACCACCCCACCCCCGACCACCACCCCACCCCCGACCACCACCCCACCCCCGGAACCCGACACGCTCGAAGCGGCACAAGATGAGCTGGAAAAGCTCACAACGGAGAATGCAAACGCACCCGAAGACTTGAAGCCTATACTTAAGGAAATGTTTGAAAGCCTGGAAAAGGCACAGCACCAGAAGTCAGCCATTCAAAAAGCGGCCAAAGATATGGCCATATCCGCGCTCATAGGGGTGCAGATACTTAATGCGCCGACAACACCGGAGCAAAGGGAGGCTGTCACAAATTCCATCGAGGAGCTGAATGTTTCGATGAAGACACTCGTCAACCTGGATGCGCTGGCGGCACAGAAAGCAGCGATCGCAAAGATGTCGATCGGGATAAAAACCACACTTCAGGCGATGCAAGACTCCACAATCAAGCCACATACAGAGAGCGAACTTACGGACACCCTGAAGGAACAGACCGCCACATTGAAGGAAGTAAGAAACCCGAAAATCTCACTGAGCAAGATGACAGAATTCGTGAACATCGCAGTGCCGCTGGAAGTTACCGTGAAGGTAATTTCAAACAAAAATACGCCGGTGGACGTTCGAGGCAAAGCCGAGAAGGCCCTGGCCGAGCTGAGGGTGGTACTGGCGATGTACCGGGAGGAAGCCGTACAACCGTCGGCACGCTGGGATTCGTGCAACGAGGCGCTCAACGAACTCAATTCTGGACCTTATACAACGCTTCCTGAACAGTGTGAGGGTTCCATGAGAAGCTGAACGACAGCCGATGAGCGAGTTCGCCCTGCCCATGAAGCTTTCCCATAAGCTCGGACACTCGATGCTTGCGCCAGGAGGGCGTGTTCCCGTTCGAGGCGCAGCCGGGTTCCCAGCGAGGTGAGGCGGGCCCAGCGCGAAGGGCGCCTGCATCACTTCGCTCCGTGCCCGCAGGACCGCACCACGCACAGGACCGCAAGCGCGGCTACCCACAGCCGAGCACGCGAGCACGTGCCCGGAGTGCAAAGAGGGCGGGTTCGCCTTCACCCGGCCCAAGACCAGGAAGAGCCGGAACGTCGCGCCAAGCCCGCCTTCGTTCCCTTCCCACACGACCACAAGGCCCGGCAGGAGACGGCCCGGGCATCGACATGCCCATGATCACGGAGCCCCCTCGGCGCGCACAGACCAGCCATACCCGGTGATACGTCAGGGGCCCACCTCGCCTGTCCCAGGACGCCATCCGCCGGACGGGCAGGTTCTTCCCGCCGCCGCGGTTGGTCCCGAATCCGGGCCCCACTGGGGCCAGAAGCAAGACCGCCGACGCCCGTGCGACCCGGGCGCGGCACCATCGGCGCATCCACTGAACGAAAGAAGGCCCAGCTCAAGGGTAAGGAGCTGGGCCTTCTTCGAAGAGCCGCCTTCGGGATTCGAACCCGAGACCTACGCATTACGAGTGCGTTGCTCTGGCCATCTGAGCTAAGGCGGCGCGCTGCCTGCACCAGGGTGCGATCAGCGACGTCGGTAAGTCTACACAGTTTCCGAGGGTGCTTCGTACCGGCCCCGGAGGCGGGCCGGAGCGGATGCCTCCGGGGGCGGTCGTACCGGCTATGAGCAGCGCTTTCCGTCCTTCGGTGGGGTGCCGGTGAGCAGGTAGGTGTTGATCGCGGAGTCGATGCAGGTGCTGCCCCGGCCGTATGCGGTGTGGCCGTCGCCCTCGTAGGTGAGGAGGCGGGCCGAGGAGAGCTGGCCGGCCAGGGCCTCGGCCCAGCGGTACGGGGTGGCCGGGTCCCGGGTGGTGCCGACGACGACGATCGGGGCCGCGCCCTTCGCCTCGATGCGCCGGGCCTCGCCCGTGGCCCGCACCGGCCAGTACGCGCAGTTCAGCGAGGCCCAGGCGAGGCCCTCGCCGAACACCGGGGACGCCTTCTCGAAGGCGGGGAGCGCCCGCCGCACCTCGTCCGGGGAGTCGAAGGCGGGCGGCAGGTCGAGGCAGTTCACGGCCGCGTTGGCGAACATCAGGTTGCTGTAGTCACCGTTCGCGTCGCGTTCGTAGTAGCTGTCGGAGAGGAGGAGGAGCCCGGCGCCGTCGTTCTCCTTCATCGCGGCCGTCAGCGCCTCGCGCAGCCGCTGCCAGGCGCCCTCGTCGTACATCGCGGTGATCACGCCGATCGTCGCGAGCGACTCGGTGAGCCTGCGGCCGTCGGCGTCGCCGGTGGGGACCGGGCGGGCGTCGAGCTTCTCGAAGAACGCCTTGAGGTTCTCGCCGACCCGCCCGGGAGCGGTGCCCCGGGCGCCGAGCGGGCAGTCGCTCCGTCGCGCGCAGTCCTCGGCGAAGGCGGTGAACGCCGTGTCGAAGCCCTCCGTCTGTTCCAGGTTGAGCCGGCGCGCGGGCAGCGAGGGGTCCATCGCGCCGTCCAGGACGAGACGGCCCACCCGGTCCGGGAACAGGCCGGCGTAGGTCGCGCCGAGGAAGGTGCCGTACGAGGCGCCGACGTAGTTCAGCTTCTCGTCGCCCAGCGCGGCCCGGACGATGTCCATGTCCCGGGCCGCTTCGACGGTGGACACGTGGCGCAGCAGCTTCGGCGCGTCCGCCCCGCAGCCCTCGGCGAACTTCTTGTACGACGCGACCAGCGCGCCGGTCTCCTTCGTGTCGTCCGGTGTGATGTCCGTCCGCGTGTACGCGTCCATCCCGGGCCCGTCCAGGCACTCGACGGGTTCGCTGCGGGCGACGCCCCGCGGGTCGACGGCCACCATGTCGTAGCGGGCGCGCACATCGGACGGGTAGCCGATCCCGGCGTACGCCTGGACGTAGCCGACCGCCGAGCCGCCCGGGCCGCCGGGGTTCACCAGCAGTGATCCCAGCCGCTTTCCCGGTCCCGTGGCCTTCTTGCGGGTGAGGGCGAGGCGCACGTCACCGGCCGTCGGCTCGGCGTAGTCGAGCGGGACCTTCAGCGTGGCGCACTGGAAGCCGGGGACTTCGCAGTCGCGCCAGGCCGGTTTCTGCTCGTAGTACGACGTGAGGGCCGCGGGTGTGGAGCGGGGCAGGGGGGCGAGGGCCGCCGCCTCCTCCCCCGCCGCCGCGCTGGCCATGCTCGGGCTGTTCCCCGGGGAGCAGCCCGAGATCAGCAGCGCGGCGGCGGCGAGCAGAGCGACTCCGGTTCCGGTGCGGGTCCTGCGGTGGGTGCGCCTTGTGTGCATACCGCGAGCGTAACCGTGTGCGACGGGACAGGTGCTCTGCGCGCACGTCGTGCCTCGTACGAGTTACCGTGTCGAGCCGCTGGGCGGACGCCCTCGGTCAGCCCGCTCTGAGGGCCATCGTCATCGCCTCCACCGCGAGCAGCGGGGACACATTGCGGTCCAGGGCCTTGCCGCACGCCGCGATCGCCTCGATGCGGCGGAGCGTGGACTCCGGGGAACTGCCGCGGGCCATGCGCTCCAACGCGTCCTCGACGTCGCCGTTGGCGATGGCGACGCGGGAGCCGAGCTGGAGGGCGAGGACGTCGCGGTAGAAGCTGGTCAGGTCGCCCAGCGCGATGTCGAGGGTGTTGCGTTGGGTGCGCGCCTTACGGCGCTTCTGATCGGTCTCCAGCTCCTTGAAGACGCCTGCCGTGCCACGTGGCAACCGGCCTCCCTGGGCCGCGCCCAGGGCCTCCCTCAGCTCCTCGGTCTCCTTGGCGTCCATCTCCTCGGCGAGCTGCTTGGCGTCCTCGGCCGCCACGTCGACCAGCTCCTGGGCCGCCTTGAGCGCACCACCGATGTCCTCGACCCGCAGCGGCAGCCTGAGCACGGCGGCCCGGCGTGCGCGGGCGGCCGGGTCGGTGGCCAGGCGACGGGCACGGTCGACGTCGCCCTGGGTGGAGCGGGCGACGGCGGCGGCGACGTCCGGCTCGACGCCCTCGCGCCGGACGAGCATGTCGGCGACGGCGGCCACCGACGGCGTGCTCAGGTTGAGGTGGCGGCAGCGGGAGCGGATCGTCGGCAGGACGTCCTCGACCGAGGGGGCGCACAGCAGCCAGACAGTGCGGGGGGCGGGCTCCTCGACGGCCTTGAGGACGGCGTTGCCGGACTTCTCGTTCAGCCGCTCGGCCTCCTCGACGAGGATGATCTGCCAGCGGCCGTTCGCGGGTGAGGTGAACGACTTGCGGACGGTCTCCTTCATGTGCTTGTAGAGGATCTCCGCGCCCATGGCGACCACCGTGCTGACGTCCGCGTGGGTGCCGATCAACGCCGTGTGGCATCCGTCGCAGAAGCCGCAGCCGGGGGCTCCGCCCAGGGCACGGTCGGGGCTCACGCACTGCAGCGCCGCGGCGAAGGCCCGCGCCGTCCGCGTCACTCCCGCGCCGGGCGGGCCGGTGAACAGCCAGGCGTGCGTCATGCTCGACGTCTCGGGGAGCGGGCCGTCGGCCGCGGCGGCGGTGACGAAGGCGTCGGCGTCCCGGGCGGCTCCGGCGAGCCGCCCGCTCACCCGCTCCTGTCCGACGAGGTCGTCCCACACGGTCATGGGTCAGCCGGTCCTTCCCTCGTGTCTGCCTTACCGGATCCATTGTGCGGGTGGGCACCGACAACGCCCGCCCCCGCGGACCGGACGGTCAGCGCCGGCGCCCCCGGCGGCCTCGGCCCTCGTCCTCGCCGTCCCGCTCGTCGTCTCCGTCGTGCGGGCCCAGCAGCTCGTCGGCCAGCGTCGGCAGGTCGTCCAGCGGAGTCTCCTCGGCCCAGTCCGAACGCTGCCGGCGGTGGGGCGCGTCCTCAGCGTCGATCCGGGGCAGTTCGCGCGTGCGGTCAGAGCCGTCGGCGGCCTCGGAGCCGCTCGCCGGACGCTCGTCCCGGAAGTAGCCCGGCGGCAGCCGGTCCGCGGATCCCCTCCCGTCCTCCCGCACCGGAGGCAGTACCGCCGTCTCGTCCGCCGCGCCCGGCAAAACCGGCGGCTTCGGCAGTTCGGTCGTCACCTCGGCGTCGGACACCCCGGACCGGCCGTCGGACCGCCGCCCGGCGTCCTCGTCCGGCACCCGGGGCAGCACGGCGGTCTCGTCGACCGGCCCGCCCGACGCGTTCGTCGGCGTCACCACCGGCGTCGGCACGGTCGCCGCTTCGTCGGCCGCTCGCCCACGCGCGGCGGCATCGGGGGCGGTCGTCGTCTTCGGTCCCGTCTCCGCCGCGGCCACCGCCTGTTCGGCCAGCCGCCGGGCCTGCTCCGCGCGCAGCAGCGCCTCCTCGGCCTTGCGCTGCTTCTCCAGGCGCAGCGCCTCGGCCTCGGCGCGCAGCCGCGCCTCCTCCTCGGCCTGCTTGCGGCGGCGCTCCTCCTCGGCCTTGCGGCGGGCCTCCTCCTCGGCGCGCGCCTTCTCCTCGGCGAGCAGCCGCTGCCGCTCCTCCTCCGCGCGCCGGCGTGCTTCCTCGGCCCGCTGCCGGGCCTCCTCCGCCTGGCGTTCCGCCTCGCGCTGCTGGGCCTCCTCCAGCTCGCGCCGCTTGCGCTCCTCCTCCTCGGCGCGCAGCCGGGCGAGCTGCTCCTGGCGCTCGCGCTCCAGGCGCTCCTCCTCGGCCTTGCGGGCCGCCTCCTCCTCCGCCTTGCGGCGGGCCTCCTCCTCGGCCTTGCGGCGCGCTTCCTCGCGGGCCCGGATCTCGGCCTCGGACAGCGGCAGCACCCGGTCGAGCCGGTGCCGGATCACCGTGGTGACCGCCTCCGGTTCCTGGCCGGCATCGACCACCAGGTAGCGGCCGGGGTCGGCCGCGGCCAGCGTGAGGAAACCGGCCCGCACGCGTGCGTGGAACTCGGCGGGCTCCGACTCCAGCCGGTCCGGCGCCTCGGTGAAGCGTTCCCGCGCGGTCTCCGGGGACACGTCCAGCAGCACCGTCAGGTTCGGGACCAGCCCGCCGGTGGCCCAGCGGTTGATGCGGGCGATCTCGGTCGGCGACAGATCGCGTCCGGCGCCCTGGTAGGCGACGGAGGAGTCGATGTACCGGTCGGTGATGACGACGGCGCCGCGCTCCAGGGCGGGCCGTACGACGGTGTCGATGTGCTCCGCGCGGTCGGCGGCGTACAGCAGTGCCTCCGCGCGGTGCGAGAGGCCGGCACTGGAGACGTCCAGCAGGATGGACCGCAGCCGCTTGCCGACCGGGGTCGCCCCGGGCTCGCGGGTGAGCACGACCTCGTGGCCCTTGGCCCTGATCCAGTCGGCGAGGGCCTCGGCCTGGGTGGACTTCCCTGCGCCGTCGCCGCCCTCCAGGGCGATGAAGAAGCCGGAGGCGGCGGGCGTCTGGTCCGGGTCGTCGCCGCCGAGCAGCGCGTCGCGCAGGTCCTGCCGCAGCGGTACGCCGGAGCGGTCGTCGACCTTGGCCAGCACCAGCGCGGCCACCGGCAGCAGCAGCGCGCCGACCAGCATCAGCGTGAAGGCGGCGCCGCCGTGCGCGAAGACGAACCGGCCGTTCTCCAGCCGGTGCGGTCCGATGGCCGCGGCGACCGTCGGGGCGATCACCGCGGCGAGCGCCACGAAGACCCGCACCACGGCGTGCAGGTGCCCGGTCGTACGGGCCCGGCGCTGGTCCTCGGTCTCCTGGTCGAGCAGTGTGTGCCCGGTGTTGGCCGCGAGCCCCGCGCCGACACCGGCCAGCGCCATGATCAACAGCACGCTGGTGACGTCCGGCACGAGTCCCGCCGCCAGCAGCGCGACGCCCGTGAAGGCGAGGGCGAGCGCGAGCAGCCGGCGCCGGGACAGGGCCGGCAGCAGGGCGGGCGCCGTACGGATGCCGACGACGACACCGCCGGTCAGCGCGGCCACCAGCAGGCCGTACAGCACGGGGCCGCCGCCCAGGTCCTTGGCGTGCAGCACCGACACGGCGACGGCGGCCGCCACCGCGGCGGCGACGGACGCGGACGCGAACACCAGGAGCGGCATCGCGCCGGTGCGGCCCTTGTCGGAGCCCGCGGCGCTCTTCGGGCGGCGCAGTCCCTCCAGCGGCGAGCGGGCACGCGGGGTGCGCGTGCCGGGCAGTTCCAGGAGGGCCAGGACGGACAGCGACGCGGCGAACAGCCCGGCCGCGACGTACGAGGCGAGGGCCGCCCGGTGTTCGCCGAACCAGTCGATCCCGGTGCCGAGCAGGTTGTTGACGAGGGCCGCGACGACGAGCGTGACGGCCGCGAGCGGTATCGCCACGAAGCCCGTGCGCAGCGACAGCCGGCGCAGCGCGTCCATGTGGTCGGGCAGCGGGCGCACGGTCGCCCCCTCCGGGGGCGGGGCGGGCAGCAGGGCGGGCGCCGCGCTCTCCCGGCAGACCGTCCAGAACCGCTCGGCGACACCGGTCACGAAGGCCGTGACGAGGAGGACGGCCGACGCGTCCTCGGGCGTCCAGTCGATCCACAGCGGCGCCACGATGAGCAGCGCGGCCCGCAGGCCGTCCGCGCCGACCATGGTCCAGCGGCGGTCCAGCGGTCCGCCCTGCGAGGTGAGCGAGGCGAGCGGGCCGAGGAGTACGGCGCCGAACAGCAGCGTCGCCAGGATGCGTACCCCGAAGACGGTCGCCACTGCGAACGCCGCGCCCCGGTAGCCCCCGCCGAAGGCGCCCTCGGCGACCGCCGCCTGCAGGGTCAGGAGGACCAGCACCAGGAGGGCGAGGACGTCACCGACCCCGCCCACGAGCTGCGCACTCCACAGTCTTCTCAGCTGCGGTCGGCGCAGCAGGGCGCGGACGGCACGCTCGCGGGAGTCCGCGACAAGGGCGTCGTCGGGGGCCGTTCGGGGGGCCCTTGGCTGCTCGGCTCGCGTCATGCGTTCAGACTATCGGCCCGAACCGACAGTCCGACGCGACGCGCCTGACATGCTCACGCCCCGACAGTGAAGTGCTGTCGGGGCGTTCGCATTCCGAACCCCGGGCGAAGACCGAACGGAAGGACCGGCGGGCGGGTCCGGGCGTGTCCGGAGGGCTCAGTCCTCCGCCGCGTTCGAGGCGGTCGCCTTCTTGGCCACGGTCTTCTTCGCCGTCGTGGTCTTCTTCGCCGTGGTCTTCTTCGCCGTGGTCTTCTTGGCCGCGGTCTTCTTGGCGGCCGTGGCCTTCGCCGGTGCCTTCTTCGCCGGCGCCTTCTTGGCGGCCTTCTTCGCCGTCTTCTTGGCGGGGCCCTTCGCCCGCTTCTCGGCGAGCAGCTCGAACCCGCGCTCCGGGGTGATCTCCTCGACGCTGTCGCCGGAGCGCAGCGTCGCGTTGGTCTCCCCGTCGGTGACGTACGGCCCGAAGCGGCCGTCCTTCACCACGACCGGCTTCTCGCTGACCGGGTCGGTGCCCAGCTCCTTCAGCGGCGGCTTGGCCGCGGCCCGACCGCGCTGCTTGGGCTGGGCGTAGATCGCCAGCGCCTCCTCCAGCGTGATCGTGAAGAGCTGCTCCTCGGACTGCAGCGACCGCGAGTCGGTGCCCTTCTTCAGGTACGGCCCGTAGCGGCCGTTCTGCGCGGTGATCTCCTGGCCCTCGGCGTCGGCGCCGACCACGCGCGGCAGCGACATCAGCTTCAGCGCGTCGTCGAGCGTGACCGTGTCCAGGGACATCGACTTGAAGAGGGAGGCCGTACGCGGCTTGACCGCGTTCTTGCCGGTCTTCGGGGTGCCCTCGGGGAGGATCTCCGTGACGTACGGGCCGTAGCGGCCGGCCTTGGCGACGATCGCGTGACCGGTCACCGGGTCGGTGCCCAGCTCGAAGTCGCCGCTCGGCTTGGCGAGCAGTTCCTCGGCGAGCTCGACGGTCAGCTCGTCCGGCGCCAGGTCGTCCGGAATGTCGGCGCGCTGGTGCTGCTCGGTGTCCTTCTCGCCCCGCTCGATGTACGGGCCGTAGCGCCCGACCCGCAGCACGATGCCGTTGCCCACCGGGAACGACGACACCTCGCGCGCGTCGATCGCGCCCAGGTCGGTCACCAGTTCCTTGAGACCGCCGAGGTGGTCCCCGTCGCCGTTGCCGGCGTCGGCCGCGTCGCCGTTGCTCGCGCCCTCGCCGAAGTAGAACCGCTTCAGCCACGGCACCGCCCGTGCCTCGCCCCGCGCGATGCGGTCGAGGTCGTCCTCCATCCGGGCGGTGAAGTCGTAGTCGACGAGCCGCCCGAAGTGCTTCTCCAGCAGGTTGACCACGGCGAAGGAGAGGAAGGACGGCACCAGGGCCGTGCCCTTCTTGAACACGTAGCCGCGGTCGAGGATCGTGCCGATGATCGACGCGTACGTCGACGGGCGGCCGATCTCGCGCTCCTCCAGCTCCTTGACCAGCGATGCCTCGGTGTAGCGGGCCGGGGGCTTGGTGGCGTGCCCGTCGACCGTGATCTCCTCGGCGGTGAGGGCGTCGCCCTCGGAGACCTGCGGCAGCCGGCGCTCGCGGTCGTCGAGCTCGGCGTTCGGGTCGTCGGCGCCTTCCACGTACGCCTTCAGGAAGCCGTGGAAGGTGATCGTCTTGCCGGACGCGCTGAACTCGGCGTCCCGGCCGTCGGCCGCCGTGCCGCCGATCCGCACGGTGACGGAGTTGCCGGTGGCGTCCTTCATCTGCGAGGCGACGGTCCGCTTCCAGATCAGCTCGTAGAGCTTGAACTGGTCGCCGGTCAGCCCGGTCTCGGCGGGCGTGCGGAAGCGGTCGCCCGAGGGGCGGATCGCCTCGTGCGCCTCCTGCGCGTTCTTGACCTTGCCCGCGTAGGTGCGCGGCTGCGGGGGCAGGTAGTCGGCGCCGTATAGCTGCGTCACCTGGGCGCGGGCGGCGGCGACCGCCGTCTCGCTCAGGGTCGTCGAGTCCGTACGCATGTAGGTGATGTAGCCGTTCTCGTACAGCTTCTGCGCGACCTGCATGGTGGCCTTCGCGCCGAAGCCGAGCTTGCGGCTCGCCTCCTGCTGCAGCGTCGTCGTGCGGAACGGCGCGTACGGCGAGCGGCGGTACGGCTTGGACTCGACGGAACGCACGGCGAACCGCGTGTTCTCCAGGGCGGCGGCGAGCGCGCGGGCGTTCGCCTCGTCGAGGTGGAGGGTGTTGGCGCTCTTCAGCTGTCCCAGGGAGTCGAAGTCGCGGCCCTGCGCGACCCGCCTGCCGTCGACGGTCTGCAGACGGGCGACAAGGGACGACGGGTCGCTCGCGTCCCCGGCGCGGCCGGTCGCGAAGGTGCCCGTCAGGTCCCAGTACTCGGCGGAACGGAACGCCATGCGCTCGCGTTCCCGCTCCACCACGAGCCTGGTGGCGACGGACTGCACGCGGCCTGCGGACAGCCGGGGCATGACCTTCTTCCACAGGACCGGCGAGACCTCGTAGCCGTAGAGGCGGTCGAGGATGCGGCGGGTCTCCTGGGCGTCGACCAGCTTCTGGTTGAGCTGGCGCGGGTTGGCCACGGCGGCGCGGATCGCGTCCTTGGTGATCTCGTGGAAGACCATCCGCTTGACCGGGATCTTCGGCTTGAGCACTTCCTGCAGGTGCCAGGCGATGGCCTCGCCCTCGCGGTCCTCATCGGTGGCGAGGAAGAGTTCGTCGGACTCCCTCAGCAGGTCCTTGAGCTTCTTGACCTGGGCCCGCTTGTCCGCGTTGACCACATAGATCGGCTGGAAGTCGTGGTCGACGTCCACACCGAGGCGGCGGACCTCGCCGGTGTACTTCTCCGGCACCTCGGCGGCGCCGTTGGGAAGATCGCGAATGTGCCCGACGCTCGCCTCGACGATGTAGCCGGGGCCGAGGTAGCCCTTGATCGTCTTCGCCTTGGCAGGCGACTCGACGATGACGAGTCGGCGGCCGCCCTTCGCGGTCTCGCTGGTCGGGGACAACTTCGCTCTTCTCTCCGGTCGGCGCTTGGGGCTCCCCAGGCGGTCTCCCCGGGGTCGGGTCATGGTGACGCTGCGGAGTGTGACGGTACATCCCGCCCTCGTGTCAAACGGGAAAAGCCCGCAACGGCCACTCGAACGGTAACCCGACTACCACCGTTCCTGCCGCCCGGAGTGTCCAGACTCCGCCCGCACTTATGCGGAGCGTGCCCTACCGGTTACCGCGAGCTGCTAGGGTTTCGCACCCCTCACAAGCGGGTCAGGCACCATGCGCCGAGGACCAGGGAGATCATCGCGACCAGTCCCGCGACGGTGGCCGATGCGACGGGACTCACACCCTGGGCGACGGGGCGGTGCTGCCGCGCCCGGGTCACGGTCCAGGCCAGCAGTCCGCCTCCGAACAGGCAGAACACCATTCCCGCGAAGATCGCCGGTCCGCTCTCCATGGTCGCCCGATGCCCTCTTTCCCGTCCGCCGCCACCGGCCTCGGCAGGACGCTGCCACGCCCGGGCGGCGGGCAGGCGAATCGGAGGTGAACGCGAGGGCCACGGGTCTGGTCAACTGTCCCGAAACCGACCCGGGAGCCCTTTCACGGAAATTCCGGATCGGCGGGAAAGGGCCGGGGCGGCGGCTGTGGCCGGCGTGAAGGACGTGGCACGAGGAAGTGACGTGACTCATGACGCGATCCATGGCGTGACTCATGAGGGCCGGCCTGCCGAGGTGCCCGTGGGACCGCCGCCCGTGTCAGCCGACGGGCTCCAGGAACCCCTGCTCCACGAGCAGCCGGATCTGGGCCGGCGTGCGGTCGCGCAGCAGCACGGGGTCCTCGCCGAGGAGCTGGGCGATGGCGTCCAGGATCCGGCCCGCGCTCATGGTGCCGTCGCACACGCCCGCGAAGCCCGCGCCGATCGTGTCCACCTTGGTGGCCCGGCGCATCCCGCGGTTCTGCCGCAGCACGACGTGCTCCGGGTCCTCGGCGCCGGGCAGCCCGACCTGCTCCTGCACCACCTCGGCGGCCAGCGCGAAGCGCGCTTCGAGGAGCGCCGCGTCGTCGTGCGTCCGCAGGTAGTCGATCCGGTCGAAGTGCGCCCGGACCGTCTCGCCGAGCGGCTGCTCGACCGGGTGCGGCCACTCCTCCACCGTGATCGACTCCGCGGCGGAGCCCGACTTGCGCAGGGTGATCCAGCCGAAGCCGACCGCCTTCACCTTGCGCGCCTCGAACTCGTCCAGCCACGCGTCGTACCGCGCCCGGTACTCGGCCCGGTCGCCGCGGTGGTCGCCCGCGTCCCGCAGCCACAGCTCGGCGTACTGGGTGACGTCCTGCACCTCGCGCTGCACGATCCAGGCGTCGCACCCGCGGGGCACCCATGACCTGAGTCTGTCCTGCCAGTCCTCCCCCTCGACGTGCTGCCAGTTGGCGAGGAACTGCGCGAACCCGCCCTCGTTCAGCCGTTCCCCCGCCTCCTGAACGATCGTGCGGCACAGATCGTCCCCGCCCATCCCGCCGTCGCGGTAGGTGAGCCGGGCGCCCGGCGAGATCACGAACGGCGGGTTGGACACGATCAGGTCGTACGTCTCGCCGTCGTGGACCGGCGCGAACAGCGAACCCTCGCGCAGGTCGGCGGCCGGAACCCCGGAGAGGGCCAGGGTGAGCGCGGTGATGTGCAGGGCGCGCGGGTTGACGTCGGTGGCCGTCACGCGCGTGGCGTGCCGGGCGGCGTGCAGCGCCTGGATGCCGGAGCCGGTGCCGAGGTCGAGCGCGGAGGCCACGGGAGAGCGGACGGTGATGCCGGCCAGGGTCGTGGACGCCCCGCCGACGCCGAGCACGACGCCCTCGTCGCGGCTGCCGACGCCCCCGGCTCCGCCGACCGCGCATCCGAGGTCGGACACGATGAACCAGTCCTCGCCGCCCGGCCCGCCGTACGGCCGCACGTCCACGGTCGCGGCGAGATCGTCCGCGCCGGCGCGCGTGAGCCATCCGCTCTCCAGGCAGGCGTCCACGGGCAGGACGTCCGCCACGCGCGCGTGCGGCACGGGCTGCTGCAGCAGGAACAGCCGCACGAGCACCTCCAGCGGCGTGTCCCCGCGGGTGACCCTCAGGGCGGGCACGGTCTCGCTGCGAGCCAGCGCCGCGTACGCGGGGGCGCCGAGCAGTTCGAGCAGTCCGTCGGCGGTGAAGGAGGCTCCGAGCAGCGCGTCCCGCAGCCGGGCGGCGGCTTCGGGACGGTCGGACGAGGGCAGGGGCGGCAGGCTGGCGTCACTCACGCCCTCCATTGTGGCCGCCGCCCTCACCCGGCGCGTCCCCGCGGCCGCTGCCGCGGCGTCAGCTCTTGGTGGCCCCCGCCGTCGCGGTGGCCGTCCGGCAGCTCGCCTGCCGGGACATGGCCGCGCCGACCTCGCCCTCCTCCAGCGTGCTGAGGGCGTCGCTGCCGCTCTTGCCGAGCTTGTCCAGCTCGGCGGCGATGTCCTTCAGGCCGTCGGCGAACTCCGCCTGGTCGTCCGTGTCGAGACCGTCGACCTGCTTCTTCAGCGAGGCGTACGACGCGGAGATCCCGTTGAGCTCCTTGACCGCGTCCGTCTGCTTCTTCTCCCCGTCCTCGACCTCCGGTGCCCCGGCCTTGCTCACGGCGGCGCCGATCGCCTTGTAGGCGTCGGACATGTCCTGGAAGGCCTTGGAGTCGGCCTTCTGGACCTCTTCCGGCGTGCTGTTGTCCGAGGTCTCCTTCTGGATCGCGGCGTTGGCCGATCTGATCTTCGCGGCCTGCGGCTTCACCGCGTCGCAGACCTGCTTCGCCCAGGCGTCCAGCTTCTCGTTGTTGTCGTCGCCGCCGCATCCCGTCAGCGCCAGTACCAGTACCGCACCGCCGGACAGTGCGGCCGCGAGCTTCTTGTTCACCGGATTGGTCCCTTCCATGGCCTTCGGCCCCGGAACATACACGCCAGATGGCCTACACCCACCCGTCGAACATCCGATAGGGAACTTTTGAAGCCATTTGCACCATGCGAGAGAAGGCTCACGGCACCGGTTCCGCACACGGGGAAAGGGCGGACGGCGCGTCAATGCGCGCCACCCGCCCGCACCTTGGTCCGGTGTCCGCCGTCCGGCTCTAGGAAACCACCGCCGGATCCACCGGTTTGGGTTCCGGCTCGGGGTCGTCCTCGTCCTCCACCGCGATGCCGCGCCGCTTGGACACGTACACCGCGCCGACTATGACGAGCAGCGCCAGGACCGCGATGAGCACCCGCGTCCCGACGCTCTCGTCCGGACCGTAGGAGAACTTGACGACCGCGGGCGCGATGAGCAGCGCCACCAGGTTCATCACCTTCAGCAGGGGGTTGATCGCGGGTCCGGCGGTGTCCTTGAAGGGGTCGCCGACGGTGTCGCCGATGACGGTGGCCGCGTGGGCCTCGCTGCCCTTGCCGCCGTGGTGGCCGTCCTCGACGAGTTTCTTCGCGTTGTCCCAGGCCCCACCGGAGTTGGCGAGGAACACCGCCATCAGGGTGCCCGCGCCGATCGCGCCCGCGAGGAAGGCGCCCAGGGCGCCGACGCCGAGCGTGAACCCGATGAAGACGGGCGCCATCACGGCGAGCAGTCCGGGTGTGGCGAGCTCGCGCAGGGCGTCCTTGGTGCAGATGTCGACGACCTTGCCGTACTCCGGCTCCTCACTGTGATCCATGATCCCGGGCTTCTCGCGGAATTGCCGCCGCACCTCGTAGACCACCGAACCCGCCGACCGCGACACCGCGTTGATCGCCAGCCCCGAGAAGAGGAAGACGACCGCCGCGCCCGCGATCAGGCCGACGAGGTTGTTGGGCTGGGAGATATCCATCATCAGGCTCATCGGCGCGCCCTCGCCGCTGAGCCGCTCGCCCACGTCCCGCGCGCCGGTGGTGATGGCGTCCCGGTACGAGCCGAACAGCGCCGCCGCCGCCAGTACGGCCGTGGCGATCGCGATGCCCTTGGTAATGGCCTTGGTGGTGTTGCCGACCGCGTCCAGGTCGGTGAGCACCTGGGCGCCCGCGCCCTCGACGTCGCCGGACATCTCGGCGATGCCCTGCGCGTTGTCGGAGACCGGGCCGAAGGTGTCCATCGCGACGATCACACCGACCGTGGTGAGCAGTCCGGTACCGGCCAGCGCCACCGCGAACAGCGCCAGCATGATCGACGTACCGCCGAGCAGGAATGCCCCGTAGACACCGAGGCCGATCAGCAAGGCGGTGTAGACGGCCGATTCGAGGCCGATCGAGATGCCGGACAGGACGACCGTGGCCGGGCCAGTGAGCGAGGTCCTGCCGATGTCCCGCACGGGACGCCGGGTGGTCTCGGTGAAGTAGCCGGTGAGCTGCTGGATGAGGGCCGCGAGCACGATGCCGATGGCCACCGCGACGAGCGCGAGGATCCGCGGGTCGCCGTCCTTGCCCAGGACCGCCTCGTCGGTGACACCGTCGAGATCGGCGTACGACGACGGCAGGTAGACGAACACGGCGATCGCGACCAGGACGAGCGAGATCAGCGCGGAGATGAAGAACCCCCGGTTGATCGCGCTCATGCCGCTGCGGTCGGCGCGCCTCGGGGCCACCGCGAAGATGCCGGCCATCGCGGTGAGCACACCGATGGCGGGCACCAGCAGCGGGAAGGCGAGCCCGGCGTCGCCGAACGCCGCGGAGCCCAGGATCAGCGCGGCCACCAGCGTCACGGCGTACGACTCGAACAGGTCGGCCGCCATGCCCGCGCAGTCGCCGACGTTGTCGCCCACGTTGTCGGCGATGGTCGCGGCATTGCGCGGATCGTCCTCCGGAATGCCCTGCTCGACCTTGCCGACCAGGTCGGCGCCGACATCGGCGGCCTTGGTGAAGATGCCGCCGCCGACCCGCATGAACATCGCGATCAGCGCGGCCCCGAGACCGAACCCCTCGAGCACCTTCGGGGCGTCGGCCGCGTACACCAGCACCACGCAGGAGGCGCCCAGCAGGCCGAGGCCCACGGTGAACATGCCGACGACACCGCCCGTACGAAAAGCGATCTTCATCGCTTTGTGCGAGACGGCGGTAAGATCCTTTTCCGGCTCGCCCTCGGCCGGAGTCGCTTCGCGCGCCGCCGCCGCGACCCGCACATTGCTGCGCACGGCGAGCCACATACCGATATAGCCGGTGGCCGCCGAGAACACCGCTCCGATCAAGAAGAAAACCGACCGTCCGGCGCGCTGATTCCAGTCGTCCGCGGGCAGCAGCATGAGCAGGAAGAACACGATCACGGCGAATACGCCGAGGGTGCGCAACTGTCGGGCCAGATAGGCGTTCGCGCCCTCCTGGACCGCTGCCGCGATCTTCTTCATGCCGTCGGTGCCCTCGCCGGCCGCGAGGACCTGGCGCACCAGAACTCCCGCGACCACCAGCGCCGCCAGCGCGACGACGCCGATGACCACCACGAGCAGGCGGTTGTCGTCGGTCAGCACGGCGGCCGCGAGGGATGTGGACGGTCCCGACTCTTGTGTGAGGGAAAGCCCCGCCATTCGTCCTCCTTGACGCTTGGGCTGAGCTCAAGATGTGGACGGGATTGTAGGTACCGGAAGCCGTTCAAAACAGAGCTCGGGAAATGTAAATGTCCCGCACACACTCTTCCATAATGATCGCCGGGCGCCCGGCGACCGGAAATCGGTAATGCCTTTGACGCATTCACGTGATCGCATTTCCATGGCACGGCCGGTCGTGAACGAATTCACGCGATCAACCGCACGAGACCACTGTAAGCGCGGGCACTGACACCCGCACATGACGAAGGGCCCCGCGAGGGAGCCCTTCGGAAAAAGTCGTCGTCCGGGTGAAGCGGTCAGGCGAGGAGGCCTGCCGGCGGCACGGTGGGCCACCTCATGCGGATCGATCCGCCGTGCTCCCCCGCGCTGACCTCGACGTCGTCGACGAGTCCGCTGATGACCGCGAGGCCCATCTCGTCCTCCTCGGTCTCCGCGTCGGCGTCACCCGGCATCTCACCGGGCGCCCGCTCTCCGGGGACCGCATGGGGCGCCTCGTCGCCGACCTCGATGGAGAACTGCTTCTCCTCCTCGATCAGCAGCACCTTCACGGGTGCCGAGATGCCGACGGCCCGGTGCAGTCCCACGGCCCGGCTGCACGCCTCGCCGACGGCGAGCCTGACCTCGTCGAGGACGGCCTCGTCCACTCCGGCCCTGCGCGCCACCGCCGCCGCCACGAGCCGGGCGGTCCTGACGTGCTCGGGCAGCGCGCTGAAGCGGAGTTCGACGGTGGCCATGCATCCCCCTCGCGACTACGGGCGTGCTGCGGAGAGGCCGGGCCGTCGAAAGCCCGGCCCTCCTGCCTCTTGCGTTCTCTTCCGCCGCCCGGGCACGCGGCCCGGGAGCGGAGTTGGTCAGTCGGTGGCCGCCACCGCTTCCTCGACCGAGGTGTGGATCGGGAACACCTTGGTGAGGCCGGTAATGCGGAAGATCTTGAGAATACGCTCCTGGTTGCAGACCAGGCGCAGTGAGCCCTCATGGGCACGGACGCGCTTCAGGCCGCCGACCAGCACGCCGAGTCCGGTGGAGTCGAGGAAGTCCACGCCTTCCATGTCGACGACAAGGTGGAAACTGCCGTCGTTCACCAGCTCGACCAGCTGCTCGCGCAGCTTGGGCGCGGTATATACGTCGATTTCGCCACCGACCCTGACGATCGTGCGATCGCCCATGGTCTCGGTCGACAGGGACAGGTCCACGGATCCTCCAGCACCTAGCTATCGAGCGGTCGCCCTTGGGGCATCTCGGCTCAGCCCCCGGGACGGTTCGCCAGCCGCGATGGCATTCAATCACTTACCGGCAGGCGTGCACGACGCCTTGGCCCCATTGTCCGTCACGCCAGTGACACACTCGGTGCCGATGGCCAAGAATCACCGATCCGATCGACCCCCGACGGACCTGCCGTCCGGGCCCGCCCCGGGCGCGGTCCTGGACCGGCTCGCGTCCGGACCGAACCGGGCTTCGCGCATCACTCATACGGAGCACTTGCCCCCGCGCGAGGGTCGCCATGCCGTCTGGCCGGACCGGATCCGTCCGGAGGTCCTCGCCGCCGTGCGGGCCGCGGGCGTCGAACACCCCTGGGCCCATCAGGCGCGCGCCGCCGAACACGCCCTGGACGGCGAGTCCGTCGTGGTCGCCACCGGCACCGCGTCCGGCAAGTCCCTGGCGTACCTCGTGCCCGTCCTGTCCACGCTCCTGGACGGCGCCGAGGCCCCGAACGGCCGCGGCGCGACCGCCCTGTACCTCGCGCCCACGAAGGCCCTCGCTGCGGACCAGTGCCGGTCCGTGAAGGAACTTTCACAACCACTGGGCCATTCGGTGCGCGCTGCCGTCCACGACGGCGACACTCCGTTCGAGGAACGCGAGTGGATCCGGCAGTACGCCAACTACGTACTGACCAACCCGGACATGCTGCACCGGAGCGTCCTCCCGGCCCACCCCCGCTGGTCCTCCTTCCTCAAGTCGTTGAAGTACGTCGTCATCGACGAGTGCCACACCTACAGGGGCGTCTTCGGCTCCCACGTCGCCCAGGTGCTGCGCCGGCTGCGGCGGCTGTGTGCCCGCTACGGCGCCTCCCCCGTCTTCCTGCTGGCCTCCGCCACCGCCGCGGACCCGGCGGTCGCCGCCCGCCGCCTCACCGGCCTGCCGGTCGTGGAGGTGGCGGACGACGCCTCACCGCGCGGTGAACTGGTGTTCGCCCTCTGGGAGCCGCCGCTGACGGAGCTGCACGGCGAGAAGGGCGCGCCGGTCCGCCGTACGGCCACCGCCGAGGCCGCCGACCTGCTGACCGACCTCACCGTGCAGGGCATCCGCTCGGTCGCCTTCGTACGGTCCCGGCGCGGCGCCGAGCTGATCTCCGTGATCGCCCAGGAACGCCTCGCCGAGGTCGACCGCTCGCTGTCCCGGCGTGTCGCGGCCTACCGGGGCGGCTACCTCCCCGAGGAGCGCCGCGCCCTGGAACGCGCCCTGCACTCCGGTGAACTGATCGGCCTCGCCGCGACCAACGCCCTCGAACTCGGTGTGGACGTCTCCGGTCTGGACGCCGTGGTGATCGCCGGCTATCCGGGCACCCGCGCCTCCCTGTGGCAGCAGGCCGGACGCGCGGGACGGTCCGGACAGGGCGCCCTCGCCGTCCTGGTCGCCCGTGACGACCCCCTGGACACCTTCCTCGTCCACCACCCCGAGGCCCTCTTCGACCGGCCCGTGGAGTCCACCGTCCTCGACCCCGACAACCCCTACGTGCTCGCCCCGCACCTGTGCGCGGCGGCCGAGGAACTGCCGCTGACCGAGGAGGACCTGGACCTGTTCGGTCCGGCCACCGCGGAGCTGCTCCCGCAGCTGGAGGCCGCGAAGCTGCTGCGCCGGCGGACGAAGGCCTGGCACTGGACCCGCCGGGAGCGGGCCGCCGACCTGACCGACATCCGGGGGCAGGACGGACGGCCGGTCCAGGTCGTCGAGGCCGGTACGGGCAGACTGCTCGGCACGGTCGACGCGGGCGCGGCGCACACGAGCGTCCACGAGGGCGCGGTCCACCTGCACCAGGGCCTGACGTACCTCGTCCGCTCGCTCGACCTGGAGGACTCCGTCGCACTGGTCGAGCGGGCGACCCCGACGTACACGACGGTGGCCCGGGACACGACGTCGATCTCCGTGCTGGAGACGGACACCGAGATCCCGTGGGGCGACGGCCGCCTGTGCTACGGCTCCGTCGAGGTCACCAACCAAGTGGTCTCCTTCCTGCGCCGACGGGTCATCACCGGTGAAGTGCTGGGCGAGACGAAGCTCGACCTCCCTCCTCGTACGCTGCGCACCCGCGCGGTGTGGTGGACGGTCACCGAGGACCAGCTGGACCGGGCCCGGATCGGCCCGGGGATCCTCGGCGGTGCGCTGCACGCCGCCGAGCACGCGTCGATCGGCATGCTGCCGCTCTTCGCGACCTGCGACCGCTGGGACATCGGTGGTGTCTCGGTCCCGCTGCACCCCGACACGCTGCTGCCCACGGTCTTCGTCTACGACGGCCACCCGGGCGGCGCGGGCTTCGCGGAACGCGCCTTCCACACCGCCTCCGCCTGGCTCACCGCCACCCGCCAGGCCATCGCCTCCTGCGAGTGCGAGGCCGGCTGCCCCTCCTGCATCCAGTCCCCCAAGTGCGGCAACGGCAACGATCCGCTGCACAAGCGGGGCGCGGTACGGCTCCTCACGGTGCTGCTCGAGGGCGCACCAAAGCCGGAGGAGACGGAGGGGGCGGAGGGCACGTCCGGTGCGTCCGGGGCCGCTGGGACGTAGCCGGGCCCCGGCGCCGGAAGCGGTGGTTCCGGCGGACCGGCAGGACCCGCCCGGGCCCTGACCTCCGCCGTGAACGGCCTCCGGCCCGACGCCACCGACACGTCCGACACCTCGCCGGTGATCACGCACCGTACGAGCCGCGTGCCCTGCGCCCGGGCCACCCGGTCCGCCCGGTCGCAGGCCGCCGCGGCACCCTCCGTCCAGTGGTCCGCCGCCGCGAGCGCCGCCAGGTCCGCGCCGCCGGCCGCCCGGTGCCGGACCACGACGGCGTGTCCCAGGGCGAGGACGACGCCGGACACCACACACAGCACGGCGATCGCACCGACGCTCCAGACGGTCGCCGACCCCCGGTCGGAACACCGCGCGCGCCGTCGGCCGCATGCCGTCCACCACTCCCGGAACCGGGCCCTCACGGCACCGCCCCCAGCGTCTCCTCCACCGCGGCGACGGCCTCCTCCCGCAGGTCGAAGGGCAGTCCGTGCAGGACCGGGGGCCTGGCCTCGACGACCACCCGGACCTGATCGGTCTCCCGGCTCACCGTGACTCTCGCGCCGGGCGGTGCCGCCGCGCGGGTCACCTCGACGACGGCGTCAGGGGCGTCCTGCCGGGCCGCCGCGCGGGCCCCGGCGCGGGCCGCGTCCACGCACTGGATCTGCGCCGCCACCACCAGCAGTCCCCAGACCAGTGCCGTCGCGAACATCACCAGCACGGGCAGCACCAGGGCCGACTCCGCCGTCACGAACCCGCGGTCCGCACGCCGTTCACATCCGGCCATCGAGTGCCTGCTGCACGATGTTCCGCAGCGCCGTGCTGACCGGTCCGCTGGTGACCACCTTGTAGAGCACGACGGAGAACGCCACCGCCGCCACGATGCCCATCGCGTACTCCGAAGTCACCATTCCGGTGTCCCTCCGTACCGTACGCACCTTGCACACCAGGGCACGCAGTCGTGCCCGCACCGCCTGATACATCTCAGCCCCCTTGAGGAGAAGTCGCATTGATCTCGTGGTTCCCTTTGCTTCCACCGGTCGTCCTCCGTCAGGTGCCACCTCCTCCCAGCACCCCGCCCGCGAGTCCGATCACCACGGGCAGCACGCCGACCGCGATGAACGCGGGCAGGAAACACAGCCCCACCGGCGCGCTGACCATGACGGCCGCCCGCCGGGCCCGTGCGGTCGCCGCGCGGGCCCACTCCGCGCGGGCCTCCGCGGCGAGCCGGGCCACGGGAGCGGCCAGGGGAAGTCCGGACGCATCGGCTCGCTCCAGCAGCCGGGCCAGGGGCCGGGCGCCCGGTGACGACGCCAGCCGACGCCACGCCGCGGCCGGTTCACCGCCGAGCCGCACCTCCGCCGCGCCCCGTGTCAGCGCCTCCCCGACCGGCCCGCCCAAGGTCTCTCCGACGGCCTGCGCGGCGAGTACCGGGCCGGCGCCCGCCGCGATGCAGGCGGACAGCAGATCGGCGGCGAGCGGCAGCTGGTGTTCCGCCCCGGTGGTGCCGGGTTCCCGCGCGTGCGGAACGTCCGCCGTCCGCCGCAGGCGCCACCGCCACAGTCCGGCCGCGACGGCCGGTCCCACCACCGCTCCGACGGGACCGCCCACCAGTACCCATCCGGCACCCGCCACACCCGCGTACGGCAGCCAACTCCGCGCGACACGCAACAGCGTGAGGTGCGAGGCAGTCGTCGTCCGCTCCAGGGACAGCACCTCGGCCAGCCGCCGCCGTCCTCTCCGCTCGCGCCGCGTGCGGCCCCACCACCCCGCCAGCCAGGCGAGCGCGCACACCGTTCCCACCGCTGCCCCCAGCCTGTGGACGAGGTCCCCGCTCATGCCACCCCCTCCTCGGCGCCCCGCATGATCCGCAGTGCCCACCACAGCCCCAGGCCCTCCAGCACCCCGCCGGCCGCCAGGCAGACCAGCCCCGACGGTGTGTGCAGCAGGACGCGCAGCGGGTCGGCGCCGAGAGCCGCACCGAGCGCCAGGCCCACGACCGGGAGTCCGGCGAGCAGCACCGCCGTCGCGCGGGCGCCGGCCAACTGGGCGCGCAGATCGGCCCGCTGGTCCCGTTCGGCACGCAGCGCCGCTTCCAGCCGGTCGAGCCCGGCCGCGAGTCCGGCTCCCTGGTCCACCGCCACCCGCCAGCACGCGGCGAGTCCCCGCAGCCCTTCGGCGCCCGGCTGCCGTGCCGCCTCCGCGAGCGCCTCCGGGACGTCCCCGCCGAAGCGCGCCGCCGCCAGCACCGTCGCCCGCATGTCACCGAGTCCGCCGGAGTCCCGCGCGGCCGACAGCAGCGCCTCACCCGGTTGCCGCCCGGCGCGCACCTCCCCGGCGAGCGCCCCGCACAACGCGATCACCGCGTCGCCGCGGTCCTCCCGCGCCCGGCGTTCCCCGACGGCCCGCCGCACCCGCCTCAGCAGGGGCACCCCGGCCGCCCCCACGACGACCGGCAGCGGTGACGCGCCCAGCACCGCCGACACCAGGCCGGCGGCCAACGACCACCACTCGGCCCGCAGCCGCCCGCGCACCCGTCCCCACGCCCGGATCATCCGGGGCCACCCCGGTGGTCCGCCGCTCACCTCGCCCCCACCGGCCAGCAGCAGTCGCGCCCGCCCGGCCCCGGCACGCCCGCCGCCCAGCAGCCAGGCCGCGGTCCCCAGGCACGCCACGGCCGCACCCGTCGACACCTCGGTCGTCCCGTTCATCCCCCGGTCCCCGCATCCGGCCCACCGGCGTACCCGGCCCTCTCACCCGGCCCGTCGGCGTCCCCGTTCCGGAGCAGCTCCCGCAGGCGCTGCCATCCCCGCTCCCGGGTGAAGGCCTGCGGGCCCCACCGCAGCGCCGGCACCGTCCGCACCAACCCCGACCGGTCGCGTTCCAGCACGTGCACCTCCGCGATCCGCCGCCGTCCGCTCCGGTCGCGTACGAGGTGCAGCACCACCGAGAGGGCTGCCGCCACCTGGCTGTGCAGGGCGAACCGGTCGAGTCCGGCGGCCGTACCGAGCGCCTCCAGCCGGGCCGGTACGTCGGTGGCGGCGTTGGCGTGGACCGTTCCCGAGCCGTCGTGGCCCGTGTTGAGGGCGGCCAGCAGGTGGATCACCTCCGGGCCGCGCACCTCACCGACGACCAGCCGGTCCGGCCGCATCCGCAGCGCCTGCCGCACCAGGTCCTCGAGGGTGACGAGGCCCGCGCCCTCCTGGTTGGCGGGTCTGGTCTCCAGGCGTACGACGTGCGGGTGATCGGGCCGCAGTTCCGCCGAGTCCTCGGCCAGGACAATGCGTTCGTCCGGCCCGACCAGCCCCAGCAGCGCGCTGAGCAAGGTCGTCTTCCCGCTGCCGGTCCCCCCGCTGACGAGGAACGACAGCCGCGCGTCCAGCAGTGCCCGCAGTACGCGGTCACCACCCGGCGGGACCGTCCCGGCCGCCACGAGCTCGTCGAGGGTGAAGGCGCGCGGTCGTACCACCCGTAGCGACAGGCAGGTGCAGCCGACGGCCACCGGGGACAGCACCGCGTGCAGTCTGGTCCCGTCAGGCAGCCGCGCGTCGACCCAGGGCCGGGCGTCGTCCAGGCGCCGGCCGGCCACGGCGGCGAGCCGCTGGGCGAGGCGCCGGACGGCCGTCTCGTCGGGGAAGGCCACCTCTGTCAGTTCCAGCCCTCCGCCCCGGTCCACCCAGACCCGGTCCGGCGCCGACACCAGCACGTCGGTCACCGACGGCTCGGCCAGGAGCCGTTCCAGCGGTCCGCTGCCGACCAGCTCGGACCGCAGCTGCTCGGCCGCCCCGAGCACTTCGGCGTCACCGAGCACCCGCCCCTGGTCCCGCAGCGCCTGCGCCACCCGCGCGGGCGTCGGCTCGGCCCCGCTCTCCGCCAGCCACCGTCGCACCCCGTCGAGCAGGCCGGGAGGCATGACCGCCGCGCTCATCACCGGCCCCCTCATGCCGCCCTCGCCTCCACCAGCGCCCGCTCCCAGAACTCCTTGCAGAAACGGGCCAGCGGGCCCCGGCCCGAGGCCCCGGGCGGCCGGCCCGCCTCGTACGGGCGCCCCAGGGCGGGCTCGGCGGGCACGTCTCCGGCGAGGGGCAGTCCGAGCAGCCGGGCCACCTCGCGGTCATTCAGCCCCGGCGCGTACGGTCCGCGTACCGCCACCCGCAGGTCGCGCAGGACCATGCCCACGGCGGAGGCGACGCGGCCCGCCGCCGCGACGGCGCGCAGTTCCGCGGGGACCACGAGGAGTCCGAGGTCGAGCTGGGCGAGGACTTCGGCGACACCGTCGTCGACGCGGCGCGGCAGGTCGACCACGACGGTGCCGCCACCGCGCCGCGCGGCGGCGAGCACCGCGCGCACGGCCCTGGGCGGTACGGCGAGACAGTCACCGCGGTCCCAGCTGAGCACCCGCAGCGAGTGCAGTTCCGGCAGTGACTCCTCCAGGGCGCCACCGCCCACCCGGCCGTGTGACGCGGCGAACGCCGGCCAGCGCAGCCCTTTGGCCGTCTCGCCCCCGAGGGCCACGTCGAGTCCGCCGCCCAGCGGATCGGCGTCCACGAGGAGGGTGCGCAGTCCCTCCCGCGCGGAGGTGACGGCGAGCGCGCACGCGAGCGTGGACGCCCCGGCGCCGCCCCGGCCGCCGATGACGCCGACGGTCAGGGCGGGCCGTCCGACGCCTTCGGCCACGTCGGCGATGCGGTCGACCAGCCACTGCTCGCCGTCGGGCAGCATCAGGACGTGGTCGGCGCCGATCTCGACGGCCCGCCGCCAGACCCCGGGATCGTCCTGGTCACGGCCGACCAGGACCACTCCCGGCCGGCGTGCCGCCCCGCGAGCCCGTCGCGCGGCGTCGTCCCCGACCAGGACGAGTGGTGCGGCCTCCCAGCTGCCCCTCGGTCCCGGCACCGTGTGATGGACCTCCGGTGTGGCGCCGGCCGCCGCGCACAGGCGCAGCAGGTCGTCGAGGAGCCCGGCGTCCTCGGTGAGGATCAGCGGCGCGCCCGGCCTGCCGCCTCCGGTGGCCGGCGGCGGATCGTGGGCGATGGTTCCGGACATGTTCGTCCCCCTTTGCTGCATCTCTCGCGCAGCCCCTGCGGCCCCGCGATTCCCAGATGGGCGAAGAGCCGGCGAGCGGTTCTCCTTTGAACGGCCGGCGGAAACCGGCCGTACGCGCGCCGACAAACGGAACCGGGTGTGAACTCGCGGCGAGCGGGCGCGTCGGAATCACGATGCAGCGATCCGGAAAAGCATGTGGATCTTGGGCGATAACTGTGGACGAGCCGACGCCTGTGAATATCGCGGTCACCCATACCGGTGAGTCCCGCACACCCCCTGTGCGACTTCCGCAGAGCAGTCCGAAAACTACCGTGGGTAACTATTCATGTCCATGACAAAGAGGGGTAGGCCCGGTACAGACGAGGTGTACCGACCATGAGAAGAAGGGAGAAAACCCATCCGGACATGCGACGACCCCCGCCGGGGGGGAGAGCGGGGGTCGTCCCCACGGCCGACTCGGGGGGGGAGGAGTCGGACCGGGTTAGCACGGTCGCGAACGATCCGTGACTTCCATGGTGTACCCGAGAGCCCTCTCAGGCAAACCCACACGCCCCACCTTACGCCGAATGGGCTGCGCCTATGCTCAAGGACGTGGAAAACCACTCGATGCCCCGCACAGCCGCCTTCTTTGACCTGGACAAGACGGTCATTGCGAAGTCGAGCACGCTCACGTTCAGCAAGTCGTTCTATCAGGGCGGCCTGATCAACCGCAGGGCTGTCCTGCGCACCGCGTACTCCCAGTTCGTGTTCCTGGCCGGCGGC
Source organism: Streptomyces sp. NPDC018964 (assembly GCF_044390325.1). NCBI lineage: Bacteria > Bacillati > Actinomycetota > Actinomycetes > Kitasatosporales > Streptomycetaceae > Streptomyces > Streptomyces sp. NPDC018964. The sequence continues at coordinate 297,895 of NZ_JBIRYZ010000010.1, read as the reverse complement.
GCCGATCACGACCAGATGGAGCGGATGCGCAAGTACCTGTCCGCGCTGTGCCGTGGCTGGAACGTCCAACAGGTCAAGGAGATCGTCGCCGAGACGCTGCACGACCTGATCGACCCGATCATCTACGACGAGGCCGCCACCCTCATCGAGCAGCACCACACCGCGGGACGCGACGTCGTGATCGTGTCCACGTCGGGCGCCGAGGTGGTCGAGCCGATCGGCGAACTGCTCGGCGCGGACCGCGTGGTGGCCACCCGCATGGTCGTCGGCGACGACGGGTGCTTCACCGGCGAGGTGGAGTACTACGCGTACGGCCCGACCAAGGCCGAGGCGGTCAGGGAACTGGCCGAGTCGGAGGGCTACGACCTGGCCCGCTGCTACGCCTACAGCGACTCGGTGACCGATGTGCCGATGCTGGAGTCCGTGGGCCACCCGCACGCCGTGAACCCGGACCGCGCGCTGCGCCGGGAGGCTCTCGCGCGAAAGTGGCCGATCCTCGACTTCCACCGGCCGGTACGGCTCAAGCAGCGCTTCCCCGCGTTCTCCGTACCGCCGCGCCCCGCCCTGGTCGCGGCGGCGGCCATAGGCGCCGCGGCGGCCACCGCGGGCCTCGTCTGGTACGCCAGCCGGCGGCGTACAACGATGGCCTGACCGCGAACCACTCCGCCGATCGCGAACGTCCCACGGGTGCCCGTTCGAGACGGATTCGACACCGGAGGCAAAGAAGCGGGATGAGGACTTCCGCTTGCTTCGAACCCGGAGTACAAAGGACTTGACGGCCCGCGAGACCGAGGACATCCGCGAGGATCACCTTCACCAACGCATTCATGGCCCCACGGACCGCGCATGGACACCGGGAACCCACGCGACGTCGACCCGTCGATTACGGGCCAGCCGCACCAGGTGACGGGCGAAGTCCCCGACCTGATGGGCACATATCGAGGACGCTTGGTAACGCGGTGGACATGCCAGCGGCGGTACGAGTACTCGTACCGCCGCACCTCTGCCCGGCTTCCGTCCGGCCCCTCTTACGCGGCCCCGCGCTGGAGCGCCTCGCACACGGCCGTCGACTCGCGCGCCCCCAGCTCGATCGCGCGCCCGCAATGGGCGATCCAGGCCGCCACGCCCTCGGGGGTACCGGAGACATAACCCTCCAGTGCCTCGATGTAGGCCTCCCGGCCCAGCTCGGCGTGCCCGACCTCGGCCGGGCAGACCGACTTCGGATCGAGGCCGCTGCCGACCAGGACGATGCGTTCGGCCGCACGCGCGACCAGGCCGTTGTGGGAGGTGAAGGGGCGCAGCGCGAGAAGTTCGCCGTGCACGACGGCGGCCGTCACCAGCGCCGGGGCGGAACCGCCCGCGATGATCAGCCCGGACAGCCCGTCCAGCCGGCCGTGCGCCTCCGCCGCGCCGGGCAGGGCGAGCCCGATCAGCGGCTCATCGACCGGTTCGCCCTCCTGGCGGGGCCGCCCGACCCGCTCGGCCTTGTCGGCCGCCGCGACCAGGTGCAGCCGGGCCAGGACCCGCAGAGGCGACTGCCGCCAGATGGACAGCAGCTGCCCCGCCTCGGCGGTCAGCCGCAGTGCCGCACCCATCGTGCGGGCGTCGGCGTCACCACTGAAGTCGCTGCGCCGGCGCACCTCCTCCAGGGCCCAGTCGGCGCCCGACAGCGCCGCCGAGCCGCGGGCGCCGCGCAGCGCCGCCTCGGAGGTGATCTCGTTGCTGCGCCGCCGCATGACCCGGTGCCCGTAGACCCGGTCCACGGCCTTGCGCACGGACTCCACGGAGTCGGCCACTCCGGGCAGGGAGCCCAGGGCGGCGAGCGGGTCGGCGGTCGCGCCTGTCGTACTCATGAGTACGACACTACGCACCCCCGGCGGCCACCCCACGAAGGAGTGGTCTTCTTCACGCCCGGTCGCAACGTACAGCAACCTTTCCATTACCCTTGGTGAACATGAAAATTGCTTTCGTGGGAAAGGGCGGCAGCGGAAAGACGACCCTGTCCTCCCTGTTCATCCGTCATCTCGCGGCCGTCGGCGCTCCGGTCGTCGCGATGGACGCCGACATCAACCAGCACCTCGGTACCGCGCTCGGCCTGGACGAGGCGGAGGCGGCCGCCCTGCCCGCGATGGGCGAGCGCCTGCCGCTGATCAAGGACTACCTGCGCGGCACCAACCCGCGCATCACGTCCGCCGAGACGATGATCAAGACCACTCCGCCCGGCGAGGGCTCCCGGCTGCTGCGGGTGCGCGAGGACAATCCGGTCTACGACGCCTGCGCCCGGCCGGTGGAACTCGACGGCGAAGCCGTCCGTTTGATGGTCACCGGCCCCTTCACCGACGCCGATCTGGGGGTCGCCTGCTACCACTCCAAGACCGGAGCGGTGGAGCTGTGCCTGAACCACCTGGTGGACGGCCCCGGCGAGTACGTCGTGGTCGACATGACGGCCGGCTCGGACTCCTTCGCCTCCGGCATGTTCACCCGCTTCGACATCACGTTCCTCGTGGCCGAGCCGACCCGGAAGGGGATCTCCGTCTACCGCCAGTACAAGGAGTACGCCCGCGACTTCGACGTCACCTTGAAGGTCGTCGGCAACAAGGTGCAGGGTCCGGACGACCTCGACTTCCTCCGCGCGGAGGCCGGGGAGGACCTGCTGGTGACGGTGGGGCACTCGGACTGGGTCCGGGCCATGGAGAAGGGCCGGCCGCCCCGGTTCGACCTCCTGGAGGAGTCCAACCGGCACGCGCTGCGCCTGCTGCACTCGGCCGCCGACGCGACGTACGGGGCGCGCGACCGCGAGCGTTACACCCGCCAGATGGCGCACTTCCATCTGAAGAACGCCCGGTCATGGGGCGACGAGCGCACCGGGACCGACCTGGCGGCCCAGATCGATCCCGGTTTCGTGCTCGGCGAGGACGTCACGGCGCCAGCCTGACGCTCACCGCTTCTGGGCCGGGGCTCCGGGCACCCCCTTGGGGGCCGGTGCGGAACCGCCGGACAGGAAGGACTTCCAGCCCTTCTCCGGGGCCTCACCGACGTCCAGCGTGCGCAGTTTCGCCAGGGTCTCCGGGTCCTGGGCGTCCAGCCAGTCCACCAGTTGCCGGAAGGAGACGCAGCGCACGTCGGCTTTGGTGCACACCTCCTCGATGACCTCTTCGACGGCCCGCATGTAGGTGCCGCCGTTCCAGGACTCGAAGTGGTTGCCGATGATCAGGGGCGCCCTGTTGCCCTTGTAGGCCCGCTCGAAGCCCTGGAGGAGGCCGTCCCGCATCTGGTCGCCCCACATCTCGCGCTTGGCGGGGTCGCCCTGGGGGGTACCGGACTGGTTGACCATGAAGTTGTAGTCCATGGCGAGCTGCTCGAAGGAGTGTCCGGGGAAGGGCACGAGCTGCATCGACAGGTCCCACAGGCCCCGCTTCCTCTTCGGCCACACCTGGTTGTTGACCCCGCTGGTGTCGTAGCGGAAGCCCAGGTCACGGGCGGCCTTCATGAAGTTCTCCTGCCCCTCCAGGCAGGGGGTGCGGGCGCCGATCAGCTCCTTGTCGTAGTCGAAGGGCAGCGGGGCCGAGTCCTTCATTCCGGTGTTGGTCTTCCAGGTCTTCACGAAGCGCTTGGCCTGGGCGATCTCGTCCTTCCAGTCCGCCACCGACCATTCGCCGACCCCACCCCCGCTGCCGCAGAAGTGCCCGTTGAAGTGGGTGCCGATCTCATTGCCCTCGAGCCAGGCGAGGCGCAACTGCCTCACCGTGTCGGCGATGCCCTCCTGGTCGTTGAAGCCGATGTCGGAGCGGCCCCGGGGGTGCCGCGGCGGACGGTACAGATCACGTTCCTCCTCCGGCAGCAGGTACACGCCGCTCAGGAAGTACGTCATGGTCGCGTCGTTCTCCTTGGCGACCTCGCGGAAGTGCGAGAAGAGCTTCTGGCCGTCCTCACCCGCACCGTCCCAGGAGAAGACCACGAACTGCGGGGGCCTCTCGCCGCGCTTCAGCCGCTCGGGCCGGGGCAGGTGCGGCTGCGCGCCCGTGTACGCGGTGGAGCCGTCACCGATCAGCCGGACGACGTTCTTCGGCGCCGGAGCCGGCTTGGCCTTCTCCCTGTCACGGGCCTGCTCGCCGCTGCTGTCGGTGCCGGTCCCGCAGCCGGCGAGCGAGGCGACGCAGACCGCGACGATCGCGGTACCCGTGGTGATTCTGTGGGTGGCGGCCATCCGCCCACCTTCTTCCTTCTCTCGGGCCTAGCTCGATGAGGGCTTTGCCTGGTGCCGTACCGGCTCACGCCGACGGCGCCGTCAAGGTCACACGAAAAGAAGAAGGAATTAGTACGACAAGCCGATGAAATGACCACATCACTCGCTTGAGTGATTGATTCGTCTATTTGCCCGGAAAGTCTATGCCAGCCCTTTACTCTCAATTACGATCCGTTTACGGATTGTTGATATTCGGGAGAGGAGAGACTGTGTCAGCCTGTGTTCCCGCCCGCGCCGTCGACTCGGATCGGACCGAGCGCGCCCACCCGCCCCACAGTCCGCCACCGATCGGCCCTTCACGCCCGCGTATCGCGGGAGCCGATCTGTCGGCCTCGGTCGCGGTCTTCCTGATCGCCCTTCCGCTGTCCCTCGGCATCGCCCTCGCCACCGGCGCGCCGCTCCAGGCCGGCCTGGTCGCCGCCGCCGTGGGCGGAATCGTCGTCGGGCGGATCGGCGGTTCCCCGCTCCAGGTGAGCGGTCCCGCCGCCGGACTCACCGTCGTCACCGCCGACCTCATCCAGCACTACGGCTGGCGGACGACCTGCGCCATCACCGTCCTCGCCGGACTCGCCCAGATCGGCCTCGGCTGCCTGCGCGTGGCGCGCGGCGCGCTCGCCGTGAGCCCCGCGATCGTGCACGGCATGCTCGCCGGCATCGGTGTCACCATCGCCGTCGCCCAACTGCACATCGTCCTCGGCGGCACTCCGCAGAGCTCCGTCCCCGACAACCTGCTCGCTCTTCCCGCGCAGTTGGCGAACCTGCATCCCGCGGCCCTGTCGGTGAGCCTGCTGACCCTGGCCCTGCTGCTGCTCTGGCCCCGGCTCCCGGGCCGCGCCGGACGCGTTCTCCGCACAGTTCCGGCGGCGCTCGTCGCCGTCGCCGGAGCGACCGCGGTCGCCGACGCCGCCGGCCTCGTCCTGCCCAAGGTGGATCTGCCCTCCTGGCACAACCACGCCCTGGCGGGGCTGCCCGACGGGCCCGTGCTCGGCCTCGCCGCCGCCGTGCTCACCACGACGCTGGTGTGCAGCGTGCAGTCGCTGCTCGGCGCCGTGGCCGTGGACAAGCTGGTGTCCGGCCGCCCCGGATCCGATCATGTCGGGCGCTCCGACCTGGACCGTGAACTGCTCGGTCAGGGCGCGGCCAACATCGTCTCCGGCTCACTGGGCGGACTCCCGGTGGCCGGTGTGGCGGTCCGCAGTTCCGCGAACGTCAAAGCGGGTGCCGTGAGCCGGAACTCCACGATGCTGCACGGCGTTCTCGTAGTGATCGCCACGCTGCTGATGGTCCCGCTCCTGGAGCTCATCCCGCTCGCCTCGCTCGCCGCCCTGGTGATGGCCGTCGGCATCCAGATGGTGTCCCTGAACCACATCCGCACGGTGACCCGCCACCGCGAAGTCCTGGTTTACGCCGCGACCACCCTCGGCGTCGTCTCCCTCGGTGTCCTGGAGGGCGTGGCACTGGGCATCGCCGTCGCCGTCGCCGTGGCCCTGCACCGGCTCACCCGCACCCGGATCACGCACGAGGAACAGGAAGGAGTCCATCACGTACACGTACGAGGACAGTTGACGTTCCTCGCGGTGCCACGGCTCAGCCGGGCCCTGCACCTCGTGCCCCAAGGGGCGGACGCGGTCGTGGCTCTGGACGGCTCATTCATGGACCACGCGGCGTACGAAACGCTGCAGGACTGGCAGAGCACGCACACCGCACGGGGCGGCACCATCAAGATCACCGGCCGTCGTACCGCGGTCCGGATCGCCGCACCCGCGGCCCTCGCCTCCAGGCACCAGCCCGACGGGAGCGAGGAGGCCGGCGCGTCCGACACCGGCTGTCGCTGCCGGCCCTGGACGGCCTGGCGCAACCACCAGTGCGAACGCCCGCGCCCCCTGCCGGGAGGAGCCGACGGAGCGAGGGGAGCGGACGCGACGGACGGAGCCGCTGAAGAAGGACCGGAGCCGGCTGTGACCGGCGGCCACGCACTGGTGCACGGCATCAGCGTGTTTCAGCGCAACACCGCCCCCCTGGTGCGCGGCGAGCTGGCCCGGCTGGCACGTGAGGGACAGCGGCCCGCGCATCTGTTCCTGACCTGTGCCGACTCCCGGGTGGTCACCTCGATGATCACGGCCAGTGGCCCGGGGGACCTGTTCGTGGTGCGCAACATCGGCAACCTCGTGCCACCGCCCGGCACGGAGAGCGGCGACGACTCGGTGGCGGCCGCCATCGAGTACGCCGTGGAAGTGCTGGGGGTCCGGTCGATCACGGTGTGCGGACACTCGGGATGCGGTGCGATGCAGGCGCTGCTCGACACCGAGCCGGACGGCGCCCGCACCCCACTGAGACGCTGGCTGCGACACGGCCGGCCGAGCCTGCAGCGCATGCACGACGACAGCGGGCCCCCGTCGCGGCTGGCCGAGCGGGCACCCGCCGACGCGGTCGAGCAGCTCTGCCTGACGAACGTGGTGCAGCAACTGGATCACCTGCGCGCCCATGAACCGGTGGCTCGGGCCTTGAAGGACGGGGCACTGGAACTGCACGGCATGTACTTCCACGTGGGGGAGGCCCAGGCGTATCTCCTCACCGAGCGGGACGAGCAGCAGGTGTTCGGCCGGGTACGGTCCGCGGACCTGACGATGTGAGGGGCCCGTCCGGGTGTGAGAGGCGTTACACGCCTTGAACCGGCTTGCTCCGGGCCCCGTGGGAAGGGGTGGCGCGCCTCGCACCACCCCACCCGACAGGTCTAAACCAATTTTCCGTCGGCCCTTGTCAGCGCACCCCCGGGTCTGATGAGCTGTGGCCTGGGACACAACGGACACCTTGGGAAAGGCAGATGCCGTGAGCAATGAAAGCCTGGCCAACCTTTTGAAGGAGGAGCGTCGCTTCTCGCCCCCCGCCGACCTGGCCGCGAACGCCAACGTCACGGCGGAGGCGTACGAACAGGCCAAGGCTGACAGGCTCGGCTTCTGGGCCGAGCAGGCCCGTCGGCTGACCTGGGCCAAGGAGCCCACCGAGACCCTGGACTGGTCGAACCCGCCGTTCGCCAAGTGGTTCCAGGACGGCGAGCTCAACGTCGCCTACAACTGCGTGGACCGGCATGTGGAGGCCGGGCACGGCGACCGGGTGGCCATCCACTTCGAGGGCGAGCCGGGCGACAGCCGCGCCATCACCTACGCCCAGCTCAAGGACGAGGTCTCCAAGGCCGCCAACGCCCTGCTGGAGCTGGGCGTCCAGGCCGGTGACCGGGTCGCCGTCTACATGCCGATGATCCCGGAGACCGCGATCGCGATGCTGGCCTGCGCCCGCATCGGCGCCGCGCACTCCGTCGTCTTCGGCGGCTTCTCGGCGGACGCGCTCGCCACCCGCATCCAGGACGCCGACGCGCGTGTCGTCATCACCGCCGACGGCGGCCACCGGCGCGGCAAGCCCTCCGCGCTCAAGCCCGCCGTGGACGAGGCGATCACCAAGGCCGGCACCGTCGAGCACGTCCTCGTCGTCCGCCGCACCGGCCAGGACGTGGCCTGGACCGAGGGCCGGGACGTGTGGTGGCACGATCTGGTGGAGCGGCAGAGCGCCGAGCACACCCCTCAGGCGTTCGGGGCCGAGCACCCGCTGTTCATCCTCTACACCTCGGGGACGACGGGTAAGCCGAAGGGCATCCTGCACACCTCCGGCGGCTACCTGACCCAGACCGCGTACACGCACTGGTCCGTGTTCGACCTCAAGCCGGAGACCGACGTGTACTGGTGCACGGCCGACGTCGGCTGGGTCACCGGGCACTCGTACATCGTCTACGGCCCGCTCGCCAACGGCGCCACGCAGGTCATGTACGAGGGCACCCCGGACACCCCGCACCAGGGCCGCTTCTGGGAGATCGTGCAGAAGTACGGCGTGACGATCCTCTACACGGCACCCACCGCGATCCGCACGTTCATGAAGTGGGGCGACGACATCCCCGCCAAGTTCGACCTCAGCAGCCTGCGGGTGCTGGGGTCGGTGGGCGAGCCGATCAACCCCGAGGCGTGGATCTGGTACCGCAAGAACATCGGCGCGGACCGCACCCCGGTGGTGGACACCTGGTGGCAGACCGAGACCGGCGGCATCATGATCTCGCCGCTGCCGGGCGTGACCGACGCCAAGCCGGGCTCCGCCCAGACCCCACTGCCCGGCATCGCCGCGACCGTCGTCGACGACGAGGCGAACGAGGTACCGGACGGCGGCGGTGGCTACCTGGTCCTCACCGAGCCGTGGCCGTCGATGCTGCGCACCATCTGGGGCGACGACCAGCGGTTCATCGACACCTACTGGTCGCGGTTCGAAGGCAAGTACTTCGCCGGCGACGGAGCCAAGAAGGACGACGACGGCGACATCTGGCTGCTCGGCCGGGTCGACGACGTGATGCTGGTGTCCGGGCACAACATCTCCACCACCGAGGTCGAGTCCGCGCTCGTCTCGCACCCGTCGGTCGCCGAGGCGGCCGTGGTCGGCGCGGCGGACGAGACGACCGGTCAGGCGATCGTCGCCTTCGTGATCCTGCGCGGCACGGCGGCGGAGAGCGAGGACCTCGTCGGCGAGCTGCGAGGCCACGTGGGCGCCACGCTCGGCCCGATCGCCAAGCCCAAGCGGATCCTGCCGGTGGCCGAGCTGCCGAAGACCCGCTCCGGCAAGATCATGCGCCGCCTGCTGCGGGACGTCGCGGAGAACCGCCAGCTCGGAGACGTCACGACGCTGACGGACAGCACGGTCATGGACCTCATCCAGGCCAAGCTGCCCCAGGCGCCCGGCGAGGACTGAGCGGACACCGGCCGGACACGGCCGGACGACGGCACCCGGCGCACTCCCGCGCCGGGTGCCCCCAGCGCTCGGGGTGCGCCCCGGAAGCACGTTAGCTAAACTAAACAAAGAGCTGTCTCATGGGGCGCCGGGAAGTCTGGTCGGCACACGATTCGTGCTGCCCGCTGACCAAAGGAACTCCCCGTGACCAGCCCCCGCACCCCCGGCCCCCGCAAGGCGTTCGGACGCCTCTCCCTGCCCGAGCGGTCGTACGTCGCGGACGCGCTGCGCACCGAGACCGTCGGCGGCATCCTGCTCCTCCTCGCCGCCGTCACCGCGCTGATCTGGGCGAACGTACCCGGCCTGCACGACAGCTACGAGAGCGTCAGCCACTTCCACCTCGGCCCCGAGGCCCTCGGGCTGAACCTGTCCGTGGCGCACTGGGCCGCCGACGGACTGCTCGCGGTCTTCTTCTTCGTCGCGGGCATCGAGCTCAAGCGCGAGCTCGTCGCAGGCGATCTGCGCGACCCCAAGGCCGCCGCGCTCCCCGTCGTCGCCGCGCTGTGCGGCATGGCCGCACCGGCGCTGGTCTACACGCTCACCAGCGGTGCGGGCGGCGGTTCCCTGGCCGGCTGGGCCGTGCCCACCGCCACCGACATCGCCTTCGCGCTCGCCGTGCTCGCCGTCATCGGCACCTCCCTGCCGAGCGCGCTGCGGGCCTTCCTGCTCACCCTCGCCGTCGTCGACGACCTGTTCGCGATCCTGATCATCGCGGTCTTCTTCACCGACGAGCTGAACTTCGCGGCGCTCGGCGGCGCCGTCGCCGGCCTGGCCGTCTTCTGGCTGCTGCTACGCAAGGGCGTACGCGGCTGGTACGTGTACGTGCCGCTCGCGCTGGTCGTGTGGGCGCTGATGTACAACAGCGGCATCCACGCCACCATCGCCGGCGTCGCCATGGGCCTGATGCTGCGCTGCCACCGCCACGAGGACGAGGAGCGCTCCCCCGGCGAGCACGTCGAGCACCTCGTCCGGCCGCTCTCGGCGGGCCTCGCGGTGCCGCTGTTCGCTCTCTTCAGCGCGGGCGTGGCGGTCTCCGGCGACGCCCTCACCGACGTGTTCACCCAGCCCGAGACGCTCGGCGTGGTGCTCGGGCTGGTCGTCGGCAAGACGATCGGCATCTTCGGCGGCACGTGGCTGACGGCACGCTTCACGAGGGCGTCGCTCAGCGACGACCTCGCCTGGGCGGACGTGCTCGCGGTGGCGACCCTCGCCGGGATCGGTTTCACCGTCTCGCTGCTCATCGGGGAACTCGCCTTCGAGGGCGACGCGTCGATGACCGACAGCGCCAAGGCGGCCGTCCTGACCGGCTCCCTGATCGCCACCGCCGTCGCGACGGTGCTGCTGAAGATACGGAACGCCAAGTACCGCAGGCTGACCGAGGAAGAGGAGCGCGACGAGGACCTCAGCGGCGTCCCGGACGTCTACGAGCAGGACGACCCGGCGTACCACCTGCGCATGGCGGAGATCCACGAACGGAAGGCCGCGGAGCACCGGCGGATCGCCCGGGAGAAGGCCGCCGAGCGGGACGCGCTTGCCGAAGTGACGGGCGGGGCAGGCGAGGAGCACGACGGTCCGGCATGATCTGACGAGACGGTACAAAAGACTGAACCGTACGCGCAGGCATGAGGAACGTACGCGGAACGTACGCAGGAGAGGGAGACCCCGATGAGCGCACCCGACGGCAGCCCGGTCGGCGCCGAACGCAGCATCGGCCAGCTGTTCGCCTCGGCGACGGCCGACATGTCGGCGCTGGTGCACGACGAGATCGCGCTGGCGAAGGCGCAGCTCAAGCAGGACGTCAAGCGGGGTGCGACCAGCGGCGGCGCGTTCACGGCGGCCGGGGTGCTGCTCGTGTTCTCCCTGCCGATGCTGAACTTCGCGCTCGCCTACGGCATCCGCACCTGGAGCGACTGGAACCTCGCGGTCTGCTTCCTGCTCTCCTTCGCGGCGAACGTGCTGATCGCGCTGCTCCTGGCGCTGATCGGCATCGTCTTCGCGAAGAAGGCGAAGAAGGGCCGGGGTCCGCAGAAGGTCGCCGCCTCGGTGAAGGAGACGGCGGGCGTGCTGCAGAAGGCCAAGCCGCACCCGCGCCCCGAGCTGCCCGAGGACCGGGGCCCCCGGGCCGTCGAGGCTGTGGCACGCTCGTCCTCATGACGGATCCCGCCACACCTCCGGCGCAGCCCGCTTCGGCCGTACGCCTCGACATCCCGGGCAGCGCCGGACTGACACACCGGGACGTCGCCGCCAACGGCGCCCGCTTCCACATCGCGGAGCTGGGTGACGGCCCCCTGGTGCTGCTGCTGCACGGTTTCCCGCAGTTCTGGTGGACCTGGCGGCACCAGCTGACGGCGCTGGCCGACGCCGGTTTCCGGGCCGTCGCCATGGACCTGCGGGGTGTCGGCGGCAGCGACCGCACACCGCGCGGTTACGACCCGGCCAACCTCGCGCTGGACATCACCGGGGTGATCCGCTCCCTCGGCGAGCCGGATGCCGCGCTGGTCGGGCACGACCTGGGCGGATACCTGGCGTGGACGGCCGCGGCGATGCGCCCCAAGCTCGTACGGCGGCTCGCGGTCGCGTCCATGCCGCATCCGCGGCGCTGGCGCTCGGCGCTGCTCTCCGACGCCAGGCAGTCGGCCGCGATGTCCCACATCTGGGGGTTCCAGCGGCCCTGGATCCCGGAGCGCCGGCTCACCGCGGACGACGGGGCGTTGGTGGCCGAGCTCATCCGGGACTGGTCCGGGCCGCACCTGCCGGACGAGAAGACGCTGGAGAACTACCGGCGGGCCATGTGCATCCCGTCCACGGCACACTGCTCGATCGAGCCGTACCGCTGGATGGTGCGCTCCCTGGCCCGTCCGGACGGCATCCAGTTCAACCGCAGGATGAAGCGGCCCGTGCGGGTGCCGACCCTGCACCTGCACGGATCGCTGGACCCGGTCGTGCGCACGCGCAGTGCCGCGGGTTCCGGGGAGTACGTCGAAGCGCCCTACCGCTGGCGGCTGTTCGACGGGCTGGGGCACTTCCCGCACGAGGAGGATCCGGTCGCCTTCTCAACGGAACTGATCAATTGGCTGAAGGATCCCGAACCCGATCGGTGATCGGACCGAGCGCTTGTCTGACGGTCGGCCAATTGCCCGGCGCATAAGCCAATTGGGGGCGCGTGAGGCGGTTATCGACCTTGGGGCGGGGGCAGACGTCCGGGTATGGGCTGGACGCACGACTACAGTGACGCAAGCCGTGACCGCCGTTCGGCGGGCGGTGTGGGTTCCCACCAGCGAGGCGGTGCACCGCAGATGGCAGGTACGGACCTCAGGGTGGGAATCCCGCGCATCCTCCGCCGCAGGGCCCGCTGGGTCTCCGTCCGCCTGCGCCACCCGCGCGGCTGACGGCCCGTACGACCGTCCCTCCGGGGCCGGGACGGGGCCGGTGCCGCTCTAGAGCGCGCAGTTGTCGCTGTCCACCTGCTGGTTGGCGCTGCGGCCCTTGACGATGTCCTCCTGGACCTCGTCCGCGGTGAGCGCGTAACCGGTCTCCGCGTCGTCCCTGGACTTCGCGAAGATCACGCCGTAGACCTCCCCCTCGGGGGTCAGCAGCGGGCCGCCGGAGTTGCCCTGGCGGACGGTCGTGTACAGGGAGTACACGTCGCGGCGGACCGTGCCCCGGCGGTAGATGTCCGCGCCGTTGGCCGTGATGCGCCCCCGCACCCGCGCGGAACGGACGTCGTACGACCCGTTCTCCGGGAAGCCGGCGACGATCGCGCCGTCGTTGCTGCTCGCGTCCTCGGTGGTGAAGCGCAGCGCGGGAGCCTTGAGTTCGGGTACGTCGAGGACGGCGATGTCGCGCTTCCAGTCGTAGAGGACGACCGTGGCGTCGTACTTCCTGCCCTCGCCGCCTATCTGCACGGTCGGCTCGTCGACGCCGCCCACGACATGCGCGTTGGTCATGATGCGGCGCTCGGCGAAGACGAAGCCGGTGCCCTCCAGGACCTTCCCGCAACTCGGGGCGGTGCCCATCACCTTGACGATGGAGCGCTGCGCGCGGAGGGCGACGGGACTGCCCGCCAGGGCCGGGTCCGGGGGCCGGACGTCGGTGATCGGCTCGCTGGCGAAGGGGCTGAAGACCTGCGGGAAGCCGTTCTGCGCGAGGATGGAGGAGAAGTCGGCGAACCAGGTGTCGGCCTGGTCGGGCAGCGCCCGGGAGACCCCGAGCAGCACCTTGGAACCGCGGACCTCCCTGCCGAGCGTCGGCAGCGTCGTACCGGCGAGGGCCGAGCCGATCAGCCAGGCGACCAGGAGCATCGCGACGACGTTGACCAGGGCGCCGCCCGTGGCGTCCAGCGCGCGGGCCGGGGACCAGGTGATGTAGCGGCGCAGCTTGTTGCCGAGGTGGGTGGTCAGGGCCTGACCGACGGAGGCGCAGACGATGACGATGACGACCGCGACGACGGCGGCCGTCGTACCGACCTCGGAGTCGTCCGTCAGGGCGTCCCAGAGGACGGGCAGCGCGTAGACGGCGGCGAGACCGCCGCCCAGGAAGCCGATCACCGACAGGATGCCGACGACGAAGCCCTGACGGTAGCCGACGACCGCGAACCACACGGCGGCGACGAGCAACAGGATGTCCAGCACGTTCACCGCTTCAAGCCTCGCCTCGTCCGACCCAGCACGGCGCCCACCCTGTCATGACCGCCGGTCCAGCGGGACCCGCCTGTCCCGGTCCCAGGGCCGCTCCCAGCCCGCGAAGTGCAGCAACCGGTCGATGACCCCGGCGGTGAAGCCCCACACGAGGGCCGATTCGACCAGGAATGCCGGGCCCTGATGACCGCTGGGGTGAACCGCGGTCGCCCGGTTGCCCGGGTGGGTGAGATCCGCCACCGGGACGGTGAACACCCGTGCCGTCTCGTTCGGGTCGACGACCCCCACCGGGCTGGGTACGCGCCACCAGCCCAGCACGGGCGTGACGACGAAGCCGCTGACCGGGATGTAGAGCTTCGGCAGCACGCCGAACAACTGGACGCCGGACGGATCGAGCCCCGTCTCCTCCTCGGCCTCCCGCAGCGCGGCCCGCAGCGGTCCGTCGCCCTGCGGGTCGCCGTCCTCGGGGTCGAGGGCGCCACCGGGGAAGGACGGCTGCCCGGCGTGTGAGCGCAGCGAACTCGCCCGCTCCATGAGCAGCAGCTCCGGGCCGCGCTCGCCCTCGCCGAAGAGGATGAGGACGGCGGACTGGCGCCCCGTGCCGTTCTCCGGGGGCAGGAAGCGGCTCAGCTGTCTCGGCGCGACCGTCTCCGCCGCGCGGGCCACCGGGTCCAGCCAGGAGGGCAGCCCCTCCCTGCTGAGCGTCACCGGGCCGCCCCGGGTACCGCTCGTCCGCGTCATCGCCACCCCCGTCGTCCGACCCTGTCCCGGCGGTTCAACGCCCGGCGGCCCCGAGATCGTTCCGAGGACTGCCGCGCGCGCCGCCCCGTCATCCGGCCCCCAGCGGCGGGGCGGGCTTGCCACCGGCGTCCAGATAGGCCTGCGGGGGCTTCAGACGCTGGCCGGGGAGGCCGCCCTTCTCGTACTTCAGCAGTTTCTTCGCCTTCTCCGGGTCCGTCTCGCCCTCGCCGTACGCCGGGCAGAGCGGCGCGATGGGGCAGGCGCCGCAGGCGGGTTTGCGGGCGTGGCAGATGCGGCGGCCGTGCCAGATGACGTGGTGGGACAGGTCGGTCCAGTCGCTCTTGGGGAAGAGCGCGCCGACGGCCGCCTCGATCTTGTCGGGGTCGGTCTCCCCGGTCCAGCGCCAGCGGCGCACGAGGCGCTGGAAATGGGTGTCCACGGTGATTCCCGGGCGGCCGAACGCGTTGCCGAGCACGACGAACGCCGTCTTGCGGCCGACGCCGGGCAGTTTGACGAGGTCCTCGAGCCGGCCGGGCACCTCGCCGCCGAAGTCCTCCGCGAGCACCTTCGACAGGCCCATGACCGACTTGGTCTTGGCCCGGAAGAAGCCGGTGGGGCGCAGGATCTCCTCCACCTCCTCGGGGTTGGCGGCGGCCAGGTCCTCGGGGGTGGGGTACTTCGCGAAGAGGGCGGGGGTCGTCTGGTTGACGCGCAGGTCGGTGGTCTGGGCCGACAGCACGGTGGCGACGACGAGTTGGAAGGGGTTCTCGAAGTCCAGCTCCGGGTGGGCGTACGGGAACACCTCGGCGAGCTCGCGGTTGATCCGGCGCGCGCGGCGGACCAGCGCGGTACGCGACTCGTCCCCGGCCGGCTTGACGACGGTCTTCGCCGGGGCGGCCTTCACGGAGGCGGCCGCCTTCCGGGGGGCGACGGACGGCTTCTCGGCGGCCGGGGCCTTCTTGACGGGGGCTGCCTTCTTGGCCGTGGTCTTCTCGGCCGCGGTCGTCTGCGCGGCGGTCGCCTTCTTCGCCCCGACCGCCTTCTCCGCCCCGGTCGCTTTCTTCGCCGCCGTCTTCTTCACCGCCGCCGCCTTCGCCGCCGTCGTCCTCTTCACCGGCGTGTCCGTCTCTCCGGTCGCCCCGCTCGCGCGGGCCGTCGGTTCCTTCCTCAACGGCGACCCCTTTGCCGTTTTCGCCGTTTCCCTGCCGCCATCGGAGCCCTGTTCGCCCACAGCGGAATCGCGACGTACATCCACTCGCGCAGCTCCCTCGGCCCGTGCTCTCACCGGCGTTTTGGACACCCGGCCAGCCTACGACCCGGCACCGACATCCGCCCCGGCCCCGAAGACCGGCGTCCAATTGGACCCCTGACGCTTACCCCGACCGGCTCGTACGGCATCCTTGTGACAGATCACACTGTTTGGACCGTCCGGCAAAATGGGAACCACGGTCCCCTGGTACGTAGGGGAACAAGATCCCCTGAGCAGGTCGACAAGGAGAGAACTCGTGGACGACGTTCTGCGGCGGAATCCGCTCTTCGCGGCGCTCGACGACGAGCAGGCCGCCGAGCTTCGCGCCTCCATGAGTGAGGTGACCCTCGCACGGGGCGACTCCCTGTTCCACGAGGGCGACCCCGGCGACCGCCTGTACGTGGTCACCGAGGGCAAGGTCAAGCTGCACCGCACGTCCCCCGACGGCCGCGAGAACATGCTCGCCGTGGTCGGTCCCGGCGAGCTGATCGGTGAGCTGTCGCTCTTCGACCCGGGCCCGCGCACCGCGACCGCCACGGCGCTCACCGAGGTCAAGCTGCTCGGCCTGGGCCACGGCGACCTGACGCCCTGGCTGAGCGCCCGCCCCGAGGTCGCCACGGCGCTGCTGCGGGCCGTCGCGCGCCGGCTGCGCAAGACCAACGACGCGATGTCGGACCTGGTCTTCTCGGACGTCCCGGGCCGTGTCGCCCGCGCCCTGCTGGACCTCTCCCGCCGCTTCGGCGTGCAGTCCGAGGAGGGCATCCACGTCGTGCACGACCTCACGCAGGAGGAGCTGGCCCAGCTGGTCGGCGCGTCCCGCGAGACGGTCAACAAGGCCCTGGCCGACTTCGCCCAGCGCGGCTGGCTCCGCCTGGAGGCCCGCGCGGTGATCCTCCTGGACGTCGAACGCCTCGCGAAGCGCTCCCGCTGACACCGGCACCGGAGCCCCGCTTCCCGTGGGAAGCGGGGCTCCGTCGTGTCCGCGCGTCACCCTTGCCCCGCCGTACCCGCCCCCGCCGCACCCGGAGGGCGACCTGCCCCGGACGTGCTCCGCGCGGCGCGGTGATCCGTACGGCCGGCACCGCGCACCGCCCCGGCGGGCTAGAGGATGCCGTGCTCCCGCAGGTACTCCAGCTGGGCGCGGACCGAGAGTTCCGCGGCCGGCCACAGGGAGCGGTCGACGTCGGCGTAGACGTGGGCGACGACCTCGGCCGGGGTGCGGTGGCCGTCCTCGACGGCCGTCTCGACCTGGGCGAGGCGGTGGGCCCGGTGGGCGAGGTAGAACTCGACGGCGCCCTGGGCGTCCTCCAGGACGGGCCCGTGGCCGGGCAGCACCGTGTGGACGCCGTCGTCGACCGTGAGCGACCTGAGCCGGCGCAGCGTGTCCAGGTAGTCGCCGAGACGGCCGTCGGGGTGGGCCACGACGGTCGTACCGCGGCCGAGGACCGTGTCGCCCGTGAGGACCGCACGGTCGGCCGGGAGGTGGAAGCACAGGGAGTCGGCCGTGTGACCGGGGGCCGGTACGACCCTCAGCTCCAGGCCCCCGACGGTGATGACGTCCCCGGCGGCCAGCCCCTCGTCGCCGAGCCGCAACACCGGGTCCAGTGCCCGCACCCTCGTGCCGGTCAGCTCGGCGAAGCGGGCGGCGCCCTCGGCGTGGTCGGGGTGACCGTGCGTCAGGAGGGTGAGGGCGACACGCTTCCCGGCCTGCTCGGCGGTGCCGACGACGTGCCGCAGGTGTCCGTCGTCCAGGGGGCCGGGGTCGACCACGACGGCGAGGTCGGAGTCCGGTTCCGACAGGATCCAGGTGTTGGTGCCGTCCAGGGTCATCGCCGAGGGGTTGGGGGCCAGCACGTTGACGGCACGTACGGTGGCGGGGCCGGAGAGGACGCCGCCCCGCGGCTGGCCGGGAAGGGTGCTCGCGTCCGTCATGCGGGGGCTCCACGGGTCGGGATGTGCTTGGTGAACTCGTCGTGTCCCGGCCAGGAGAGAACGATCTCGCCCTCCACCAGGCGCGCGGAGGCCAGCACCGGCGTGAGGTCCCGCGCGGGCGCCGCGTCGAGCGCCTCCGCGGCCGTGGCGTAGGCCGTGAGCTGGCGCAGGGTGGCGATGGTCGGGGGCATCATCAGCAGTTCGCCCCGGTCGTACGCGGTGGCCGCCGCGCGCGGGGTGATCCACACCGTGCGGTCGGCCTCCGTGGAGGCGTTGCGGGTGCGCTGGCCCTCGGGGAGCGCGGCGACGAAGAACCAGGTGTCGTAGCGGCGGGGCTCGAACTCGGGGGTGATCCAGCGCGTCCACGCGCCGAGCAGGTCCGAGCGCAGGACCAGTCCGCGGCGGTCCAGGAACTCCGCGAAGGACGTCTCCCGCGCGACGAGCGCGGCACGGTCCGTCTCCCAGTCGTCGCCGGTCGTGTCGCCGACCACGGTGTCGGGTGCGGTCCCGGCGAGCAGGACGCCGGCCTCCTCGTACGTCTCCCGTACGGCCGCGCAGACGATCGCCTGGGCCCCCGCCTCGTCGACGCCGAGCCGGTCCGCCCACCACGCGCGCGTGGGGCCCGCCCAGCGGACGTGCCGGTCGTCGTCCCGCGGGTCGACGCCGCCACCCGGATAGGCGTACGCGCCGCCCGCGAACGCCATGGACGTACGCCGGCGCAGCATGTGCACGGCGGGCCCGTCGCCGGTGTCCTTGAGCAGCATGACGGTGGCCGCGCGTCTCGGCACGACCGGCGTGAGGCCACCGCCCGCCAGCGCACGGATCCGCTCCGGCCACTCCGGTGGATACCACTGCCCACCGGCCTGCGCATTCACCATGGCCGGAGGCTATCCCGTGACGGGCGGATGTTCGAGAGCCCAGGGAGCACGGCGGTGCCACCGGGCAGCGTACGAACACGGGGCGGGCACCGCGCGCAAGCGGTACGGGCACGGGGCGGACACCCCGCCGAAGCCGTACAGGCACGGGGCGGGCACCGCGCGCAAGCGGTACGGGCACGGGGCGGACACCCCGCCGAAGCCGTACAGGCACGGGGCGGACACCCCGCCGAAGCCGTACAGGCACGGGGCGGACACCCCGCCGAAGCCGTACAGGCACGGGGCGAGCACCACACCGAAGCCGTACAGGCACGGGGCGAGCACCACACCGAAGCGCTACGGGCCCCGCGCGGAGGGCGCCCGGCGGTGACCGCCGAGGTGGGGCGGCGCGGCACCGGCACCTCCCGCGCGGCGCGCACCGGCGGCCGGTACGGCCGTGCCGGAGCCGGGGCACGGGAAGGAGCCACCCGTCGTCCGCTCCCGGCAGCCGGCCGGGGGCCACGCCTCCGTGGGCGCCGGCTACGCCTCCGTGAGTTCCACCTGGATCTCGACCTCCACCGGAGCGTCCAGGGGAAGCACCGCGACACCCACCGCGCTGCGGGCGTGGACGCCCTTGTCACCGAGGACCTCGCCGAGCAGCTCGCTCGCGCCGTTGAGGACGGCCGGCTGGCCGGTGAAGTCCGCGGCGGAGGCCACGAAGCCGACGACCTTCACCACGCGCGCCACCCGGTCCAGGTCCCCGGCGACGGACTTGACCGCGGCGAGGGCGTTCAGCGCGCAGGTGCGCGCCAGCTCCTTCGCCTCCTCCGGGGTGACCTCCGCGCCGACCTTCCCGGTCAGCGGAAGCTTGCCCTCCACCATGGGCAGCTGGCCGGCGGTGAAGACGTACCGTCCCGACCGCACGGCCGGCTGGTAGGCGGCCAGCGGGGGGACGACCTCCGGCAGGCTCAGGCCCAGCTCGGCCAGTTTCGCCTCGACAACGCTCATGCCTGCTTCTCGCGCTTCAGGTAGGCCACCAGCTGTTCGGGGTTGTTCGGCCCGGGCACGACCTGGACGAGCTCCCAGCCGTCCTCGCCCCAGGTGTCCAGAATCTGCTTCGTCGCGTGGACGAGCAGCGGCACAGTCGCGTATTCCCATTTGGTCATGCGGCCGACTCTAGCCCCGCCCCGAGCGGGACGCGGCCCCCCTCCCGCTCCCCCGCGCGGGGCGCGACGGCGGGGAACCTCCACCCGGAGCCGCCGGGGCGCGGGGTGAGCCTTTAGGCTCGAAGACGTGAGCAGGCTCCAGGTCGTCAGTGGCAAAGGCGGAACCGGCAAGACCACGGTGGCCGCGGCCCTCGCGCTGGCCCTGGCCACGGAGGGGAAGCGGACGCTCCTCGTCGAGGTCGAGGGCCGCCAGGGCATCGCACAACTCTTCGAGACGGAGGCGCTGCCCTACGAGGAACGGAAGATCGCCGTCGCTCCGGGGGGCGGCGAGGTGTACGCCCTCGCGATCGACGCCGAACTGGCCCTTCTGGAGTACCTCCAGATGTTCTACAAGCTCGGCGGCGCCGGCCGGGCCCTCAAGAAGATCGGCGCGATCGACTTCGCCACCACGATCGCCCCCGGCGTGCGGGACGTCCTGCTCACCGGCAAGGCGTGCGAGGCGGTACGCCGCAAGGACAAGCACGGGCGGTTCGTCTACGACTACGTCGTGATGGACGCCCCGCCGACCGGCCGCATCACCCGCTTCCTCAACGTCAACGACGAGGTCGCCGGACTCGCCAAGATCGGCCCGATACACAATCAGGCGCAGGCGGTCATGCGGGTGCTGAAATCGCCGGAGACGGCCGTGCACCTGGTGACGCTGCTGGAGGAGATGCCGGTACAGGAGACCTCCGACGGCATCGCGGAACTGCGCGCCGCGCGGCTGCCGGTGGGGCGGGTCGTGGTGAACATGGTCCGTCCGGAGGTGCTGGACGGGGACGGCCTGGAACTCGCGGCGGCGGTCCCTCGTTCCTCCATCGCGCGGGCACTGTCGTCCGCCGGTCTGGGCGGCGCGCGGCGTGGGGGACACGCCGAGCGGCTGGTGGACCCGTTGCTCGCGCAGGCGGAGGAGTACGCCGAGCGGTACGCGCTGGAGACCGAGCAGCGCACCGTGCTGACGGCCCTCGACGTGCCGTTGCACGAGCTTCCGCTGCTCGCGGAGGGGATGGACCTGGCCGGGCTGTACCAACTGGCCAGGGAGCTGCGCGGACAGGGCGTGTCATGACCGGCCGCGCCCACACGGTGCGGCCCGGCGACAACCGCGGCCACCGCCACCGCCGTACCGGCTCCGCCACGCACCACCACGGCCACCGCCGTACCCGTCCCGTCACGCACCACCACCATGGCCACGGTCACGGCCGTACCCGCCCCGTCACGAGTCGGAAGCACCGGAAGCAGGGGATGTCATGAGTCGTCGTCCGGAACCGGCGCAGGACCGGGACCCGGCCCGCCACCGCCTCTCCCCCGCCCGCGCGCTCGACATCGATCCGCTGATCGAGGACCCCGCGACCCGGATCGTGGTGTG
The DNA here is from genome assembly GCF_044390325.1 of Streptomyces sp. NPDC018964. NCBI lineage: Bacteria > Bacillati > Actinomycetota > Actinomycetes > Kitasatosporales > Streptomycetaceae > Streptomyces > Streptomyces sp. NPDC018964. The sequence continues at coordinate 276,841 of NZ_JBIRYZ010000010.1, read as the reverse complement.
CTGCGGCTCGGGCGGGGTCGGCAAGACCACCACCGCCGCGGCGCTCGGTCTGCGCGCGGCCGAGCGGGGGCGCAAGGTGGTGGTCCTCACCATCGACCCGGCCCGCCGGCTCGCCCAGTCCATGGGCATCGACTCGCTCGACAACACCCCACGCCGGGTGAAGGGCATCGACGACTCCGCGGGCGGTGAACTGCACGCGATGATGCTCGACATGAAGCGCACCTTCGACGAGATCGTCGAGGGGCACGCGGACTCCGACCGGGCCGCCGCGATCCTGGGCAACCCCTTCTACCAGTCGCTCTCGGCGGGCTTCGCGGGCACGCAGGAGTACATGGCGATGGAGAAGCTGGGCCAGCTGCGGTCCCGGGACGAGTGGGACCTCATCGTGGTCGACACCCCGCCGTCCCGTTCCGCGCTGGACTTCCTGGACGCCCCCAAGCGGCTCGGGTCCTTCCTGGACGGCAAGCTGATCCGCGTCCTGCTGGCCCCGGCGAAGGTCGGCGGCCGCGCGGGGATGAAGTTCCTGAACGTCGGGATGTCGATGATGACCGGCGCCCTGGGCAAGGTGCTCGGCGGCCAGCTGCTGAAGGACGTGCAGACGTTCGTGGCCGCGATGGACTCGATGTTCGGCGGGTTCCGTACGCGCGCGGACGCCACGTACAAGCTGCTCCAGGCACCCGGGACGGCGTTCCTGGTGGTGGCGGCCCCGGAGCGGGACGCGTTGCGCGAGGCCGCGTACTTCGTGGAGCGGCTGGCCGCGGAGGAGATGCCGCTGGCCGGGCTGGTGCTCAACCGGGTGCACGGCAGCGGCGCGGACCGGCTGTCGGCCGAGCGGGCGCTGGCCGCAGCGGAAAATCTTGAGGACTCCCGCATTGTGGATCAGGAGGACGGGAAAGCTGGACTTCGTAACTCTCCCGAAACGTATGGCAGTTCAGACCCCTCTGGTTCAGATCCCTCCGGTTCGTCCCCCGCTTCCGGGACACCGGCTTCGGACGCCCCTGGTACAGGCTCCCCCGCCACCGCGGACGACACCGAAGACACAGGCACGAAGAGTACGAAGGGCGCGGATGCAGACGCCGACACGGACCGGTCCGTCGAGCTGCTCACCGCGGGCCTGCTGAGGCTGCACGCCGAGCGGATGCGGCTGCTCTCGCGCGAGCAGCGCACACGCGACCGCTTCACCGCGCTCCACCCCGAGGTGGCGGTGACCGAGGTGGCCGCGCTGCCCGGCGACGTGCACGACCTCGCGGGACTGCGGGACATCGGCGACCGGCTCGCGGCCCACCGGCCGGAGCTGCCCGAAACGCCCTAGCCCGAAGCACCCCAGCCTCGAAGCACCCTGGACCCGAAACGCCCTGGACCCGGGCGGCGCGCGGCTGAGAGCCCCCCGAGGGCCCTCAGCTCACCGCCGCGTAGTTCTCGTACACCTCGTCGTCGTTGAGCGGTACGACTCCCGCCCCCCGCTCGTACTCCGAGCGGGCGGTCTCCAGCAGCCTGCGCCAGGAGGTCACGGTCGGCCGCCGGCGCAGCAGCGCGCGGCGCTCACGCTCCGTCATGCCTCCCCATACGCCGAACTCGACGCGGTTGTCGAGCGCATCGGCCAGGCATTCGGTGCGTACCGGACATCCGGTGCACACCGCCTTGGCCCTGTTCTGCGCTGCTCCCTGAACGAACAGTTCATCCGGATCGGTAGTGCGGCAGGCAGCCTGCGCACTCCAGTCGGTAACCCAGCCCATACCGGCGCCGTCCTCTCCCGAATCGAGGCTCCCCCACGGCGGCAGCGGCATATTCACCGCCGCCAGTTGAGGACGTTACGGAAGGTGGGCACGACGCAACACCCCCAGCGGGCCCAATCTTGAATGGTCCGAACGGACTATGGGTAAGCGGCAGATCACCCGGGGGAGTGAGGGGGCGACATGCGCGACGAACCCGGCATTTCAGGTCACTTCCCTTGCGTCACAACGGACACCGCGTGACACACGAGGCGGATCCGGACACGGTCTCCACACTCCTCGGCGCGCACCCGTACGAAAAAAATCGAGGAGATCCGGAACGATTCGGGGTCGCCGGGCGTATTGATACGTGGCCTCACTGCTGTGACAGTCGAGAGCAGCTTAGGCCAAGGCATATACGCTTGTCCGGCAAATGAGAACGTAGGCTGCTCCCATGCCAAAGAAGCGCTCGGGCGGTGGTCTGTCTCCCGCACAGCAGGCCGCCAAGTTCCTCGGTGTCAGTGTCCTCGCGGGTGCCGTCATGGCCGGCATCGCGCTGCCCGCCGTGGGCGCGCTCGGCCTGGCGGCCAAGGGATCGGTCGAGAGCTTCGACGAGCTCCCGGCCAACCTCAAGACGCCGCCGCTGAGTCAGCGCACCACCATCCTCGACGCCGACGGCGGCCAGATCGCCACCGTCTACTCGCGTGACCGCACGGTGGTCGACCTCAAGGACATCTCGCCGTACATGCAGAAGGCGATCGTCGCGATCGAGGACTCCCGCTTCTACGAGCACGGCGCGATCGACCTCAAGGGCGTCCTGCGCGCGCTCAACAAGAACGCGCGCAGCGGCGAGGTCTCCGAGGGCGCCTCCACCCTCACGCAGCAGTACGTGAAGAACGTCTTCGTCGAGGAGGCGGGCGACGACCCGACGAAGGTCGCGCAGGCCACCCAGCAGACCATCGGCCGCAAGATCGCCGAACTGAAGTACGCGATCCAGGTCGAGGAGGAGCTGGGCAAGAAGAAGATCCTCGAGAACTACCTGAACATCACCTTCTTCGGCCAGCAGGCCTACGGCGTCGAGGCCGCGGCCCGGCGCTACTTCTCCAAGTCCGCCAAGGACCTGAACCTCCAGGAGTCCGCCCTCCTCGCCGGCCTCGTCCAGTCGCCGAGCCGCTACGACCCGGTCAACGACGAGGCGGAGGCGAAGAAGCGGCGCAACACCGTGCTCGCGCGGATGGCCCAGGTCGGCGCCGTCTCCCGCGAGCAGGCCGACGAGGCGGCGAAGAGCCCGCTGGGCCTGAAGGTCAGCAAGCCGAAGAACGGCTGCATCACGGCGGTGGACGGCGCGGCCTTCTTCTGCGACTACGTGCGCGAGGTGTTCCTGAGCGACCCGGTCTTCGGGAAGACCAAGGCCGACCGGGCGAAGATCTGGAACCAGGGCGGCCTGACCATCCGTACGACGCTCGTCCCGCAGGCGCAGGCGTCGGTGCAGCAGTCGCTCAAGGACCACGTCTACAAGTCGGACTCGGTCGCCGCGGCGTCCACGCTGGTCGAGCCCGGCACCGGCAAGATCGTCGCGATGGGCCAGTCGAAGCCGTACGGCTACGGCAAGAACGAGACGGAGATCAACTTCTCGGTCGACCACGCCATGGGCGGCTCCAACTTCGGCTTCCCGACGGGCTCCACCTTCAAGCCGTTCGTGGCGGCGGCCGCGCTGGAGGAGGGCAGGTCGGCGACGCAGTCCTACTCCGCCCCGTTCGCGATGCCGTACCCGTCGACCGTGCGCGGCTGCAAGAAGCCCTGGGTGAACGACAAAAACTACAAGCTGGAGAACGAGAACGAGTCCGAGGTGGGCCCGTACGCGCTCAAGGAGGCGATGGCCAAGTCGGTCAACACCTACTTCGTGCAGATGATCGAGGACATCGGCATGTGCCCGGTGGTGACCATGACCGACAAGCTCGGCGTGGTCCAGGGCAACGGGAAGAAGATCCCCGAGGTCCCCTCCTCGATGACCCTCGGTTCCACCGGCCTGTCGCCCCTCACGATGGCGAGCGCGTACGCCGCCTTCGCCTCCCGGGGCATGTACTGCACGCCGGTCGCCATCGAGTCGATCACCCAGAAGATCGGCAACGAGCAGAAGTCGCTCGAGGTCCCGAAGTCGACGTGCTCGCGCGCGATGAGCGAGAAGACCGCGGACACGGTGAACACCCTGCTGCAGGGCGTGGTCGACTCCGGTACGGGTCAGGAGGCCGGCCTGAGCGACCGCGACAACGCCGGTAAGACGGGTACGACGGACGAGCGCAAGAACGCCTGGTTCGTCGGCTACACGCCGAACATGTCGGGCGCCGTGTGGGTGGGCAGCGCGAGCCAGGAGGTCGAGATGAAGAACATCACGATCGGCGGCCAGTACCACCCGCTCGTCTTCGGTGGCGCGGTCCCGGGCCCCATCTGGAAGGACGCCATGACCGGCGCCCTGTCGGGCAAGGAGTCCCCGTCCTTCAACATCATCCACATCCCGGACGCCCAGGACCGCGGCGACGGAGACGGCAACGGTGATGGTGACGGTGACAACGGCGACGGCGACGGCGACGGTGACGGAGGCCGTGGCGACGACGGAAACAACGGCGACGGCGGTCTCATCGGCGGCCTGATCAACGGCGGCAACACCAACGGGGGCGGCGGCGCCACGGGAGGCACGGGCGGCCCCGGCGGCGGCGAGCCGGACCCGACGTTCTCCATCCCGGGAGGCTTCATCCGGGGAGCGGGCGACGGCCCCGGGGGACGCGACTGACGATCCCGGCCGGACACATCGGACGGCCCCTCCCCCCGCTGTCAGGGGGGGGAGGGGCCGTCCGGCGTCGGAAGCCGTACCCGCGATGCGACGGAGCCGGACCCGAACCCGGATCCGGCGCGGGCCCCGTCGGTCAGCCGGCCAGCAGCTTCTTCACCGCGGCGGCGACCCGGCCGCCCTCCGCCTGACCGGCCACCTTCGGGTTCACGATCTTCATCACGGCGCCCATGGCCCGCGGCCCTTCCGCACCCGCCGCCTTCGCCTCCTCGACGGCCTGGGCGACGATCGCGTCCAGCTCCTCGTCGGACAGCTGCTTGGGCAGGTACCGCGCCAGTACCTCGCCCTCCGCCTTCTCCCGCTCCGACTGCTCGGGGCGGCCGCCCTGCGCGAAGGCCTCCGCCGCCTCGCGGCGCTTCTTCGCCTCCCGGGTGATCACCTTCTGCACCTCGTCGTCGGAGAGCTCGCGCTTCTCCTTCCCCGCGACCTCCTCCTTGGTGATCGCGGCGAGCGTCAGCCGGAGCGTCGAGGAGCGGAGCTCGTCGCGCTCCTTGATCGCGGCGTTGAGGTCTTCCTGCAGCTTCGACTTGAGCGTGGTCATGGCTAGATTGTCGCAGGTGCGCACGGCGCGACGCCTGCTGATTTAAGGGGCCTTCGCGCGCCCGGGCGTGCGGAGCGCCCGCCCGGGTCTGACACGATGGACGCATGCGCGCGCGATACAAGATCCCCCTGGGAATCACGGCGGCCGGCGCCGCCGGACTGCTGTACGCGGCGGGCTTCGAGGCCCGCTCCTTCCGCCTCCGACGGGTGACCGTCCCCGTCCTCCCGTCCGGGATGCGCCCCCTGCGCGTGCTCCAGGTCTCCGACATCCACATGGTCGGCGGCCAGCGCAAGAAGCAGCGCTGGCTGCGCTCCCTGGCGGGCCTGCGCCCCGACTTCGTGCTCAACACGGGCGACAACCTGTCCGACCCCGAGGGCGTGCCGGAGGTCCTCGACGCGCTCGGCCCCCTGATGGAGTTCCCGGGCGCGTACGTCTTCGGCTCCAACGACTACTACGGACCCACCCTGCGCAACCCCGGCCGCTACCTGGTCGAGAAGGTCCAGGGCCGCCACGGCCTGAACGGCAACCCCCCGGTCGTCGGCGCGGTCCACAACCCCTGGGAGGACCTGCGGGACGGCTTCGACGCGGCGGGCTGGCTGAACCTGACGAACACCAGGGGCACGCTGAAGATCGAGGGCACGTCGATCGAGCTGACCGGCCTGGACGACCCGCACATCAAGCGCGACCGCTACGCGGAGGTCTCGGGCGGCCCGTCGGACGGGGCGGACTTCTCGATGGGCGTCGTCCACGCCCCGTACCTGCGCGTCCTGGACTCCTTCGCGGCCGACGGCTACCCGCTGATCCTGGCCGGCCACACCCACGGCGGCCAGCTCTGCATCCCCTTCTACGGCGCCCTGGTCACCAACTGCGACCTGGACACGGACCGCGTGAAGGGCCTGTCCACGCACACGTCCGAGGGCCACACGTCCTACCTCCACGTCTCCGCGGGCTGCGGCACCAGCCGCTACACCCCGGTCCGCTTCGCCTGCCCCCCGGAGGCGACGCTGCTGACCCTGGTGGGCCGCGAGCAGGGAGCCCTCGGGTAACCCGTCCGGCCCACCCGCATCGCCCCGCACCGGACATCCGCCCACGCTGGGGTGCATGACCGCCCCGATACCCAGGGACCTCCCTGACCTCCCCGCCCTGCCCCGTACGCACCCGACGTCGGCCGCCCTCTTCGCCCCCGCCAGAGCCGTCGTCCCCCTGGTACGCCGCCCGCTGACGGCGGCGTACCGCCTGTTCGTGGCACTGCTGGCAGCGAGCGCGGTGCTGGTGGCGACCCTCCTCGGCAGCCCGGCCCGGGTCCTGAGCCACTTCACGGTCCAGAGCGCGATCCTGCTGGCGCTGGTCATGTTCGCCTCGGCCCGCCGCGCCCGGCACGCCCGCTACCCCCTGCCGGGCGCTCTCACGGGGGCGGTCCTGCTGTACGTGATCGCGGCGTCCCTGACCCACCACATCCTCCTCGCGGACGCGACCCCGCGCTTCTCGATGACGAACACGACCGCCGGGATGGGCTGGCTGGAGCCGTTCGCCGCCCACACCCTGCACACGGCGCTCCCCGCCGCCGCGGTACTGGACTGGCTCCTCCTCTCCCCGCCGGCCCGCACCCGCCTCCGCCAGGCCGCCACCTGGCTGCTGTACCCCCTGGCCTACCTGGCCTTCACCCTGGCCCGGGGCGCACTCCTCCCCGGCTCCCCCGCCCGCTACCTCCACCCCTTCCTCGACGTCGCCCGGCACGGCTACCGGAACGTCCTCGCCAACGCCCTCCTCCTGGGTCTCGCCTGCTACGGCCTGGCCGTCCTCCTCGTGGCCCTGGACCACGCCCGCCCCAACCCGGTCCGCCACCCCTCGAAAACCGGATTTCGTCTCCGGCTCCCAGTGGGCTAAAGTAAACGTCGTCGCCGCGAGAGCAGTGACAATCGGGGTGTAGCGCAGCTTGGCAGCGCGCTTCGTTCGGGACGAAGAGGTCGTGGGTTCAAATCCCGCCACCCCGACAGTGAAGTAACAGGTGAGGCACCTGCTCAATTGAGTAGGTGCCTCACCTGTTTCGTCTGCGTGTCCGTCCGCGTGACCACCGCTTCCCGCGTGTCCACGGCCGCTGCGGATCGCTGCCGAAGATCCCGTCCATGACCACGGCACCGGTCTGGATCACGGGCCGGATCCGCCTCCGGTGGACCTCCTCGGTCGCGGCCGTCCTGGAAGGCATCCGGGTCCCTCGCGCCGACCGGGCCTGCCTGCGAAAACGTGGGGTTCGGTCGGAACCGGGCGGTGGCCACCGGGTTCGACAGATCAGCGGTCCGCTTCGAGGCCACTGTCCTGATCGCCGTGATCGGCGAACGGCTGTGACCGGCAGAGCTGTCGTTCCCGCATGCCGCCGGCCGCGACCGGAGCGAGGGGAGACGAAGCAGATGGGTGCTCAGTACTACGGCGTCGAATCTCTGCGGCGTGCTCCCGCGCAGCGGCCGCCTCCGCTCCGGCCCTGACGCGATCAGCCTCGAAGGCCAGCACGCAGGCCAACGCTTCCAAGGCACCGGCGACTTCCTCCCGCCAGTCGGCGAACTCGACGGAGTCCGCCGTGGGCGGCGGATGCGACTTCACAGAGCGGAGACGTCGCAAGGACTGCTTCAGCACGGGGTCAACCACGAGGCTTCTCTCGATCGGAACGCGGTCGGCCCCATCGTGCACCGGTTTCAAGCACGGCCCAGGCGCTGTAAGTCATTCAGATAAGCAGTGCTCTTGTCCTGCCCCTCGTCGGCGGGCAACCGCGTCTGGCCCGGGTTGACGGCACAAGCAGGTGCCGTGGCTGAGGTCCGTGCCACAACCGTGCCAGACGCAGAGGTTCGTCACGGTCGACACCGGTGCCCTGCGGTCGAGTACCCGCTCACTTCCCCGGCCGGCGGATCACCCCGCCTCTCCCCTGAAGCGGTGTCGAGGATCGACGTCAATCCTCGCGGTGCTGGGCGAACACCCGCTGCTGCTCGTCCTGCCAGGTCCAGGTCGCAGGCCGGGAGAAGGGCAGGCCTCGGGCAAGGGCGGAGAACTGGCTGGACGGCTCCCGACTGGCCTTGTTCACCACGATCGCCGAGAGCATCGGTGCTCGTCCGTCCCCGTTGCGATGGAGGCAGACAGCTTCGAGGAGGTAGGTCATGACTCCGCGGTGAGGCGGGATGGAGTCGAAGCCCTGTGCCGCCAACTCGGCGCTCAGCTCCCCGTACGTGATGGTCTGTCCTTGCCGGGCCCGCTTCCGCAGGATCTCCACGGCCGCTTCGACCGCTGCCGGATACTCCGGATCGCTGGTCCTCATCGCCCCTCCCCCATCGCGTGGACGTTGCCCAGCCCGCGCATCGTACCGGCCGGACGCCGGCCCGGTACTGCTACAAGCGGTACAGCAGCGAAGTACAGCAACCTTCCTTACCTCAGCCCACCGCACCAAGGGCCTTCCGGCCAGCCCACTGCTCCTCGATCACCTCGATAGTGAAGTACCAGGTCAGGGATCTGGTTCAGTGAGTAGATCAGGTATCTGAGTGGTTCCTGGGGATCGGTTGTTCGATGGCTGGCTTGCTCAAGCAGGGCAACGCGGGCAACAACACCACCGCCGTCGACCACATCGTCACCACTCGATTCGTCCTGGCTCAACCGCCGAAGAAGTATCGGTGCGCACGCCAGCCCTTGATCCGCACCGGCCGGACGCGGGGAACCGACGGGTGTCACGAAGGGCGGAGATCAGTGGGCATCGGGGTGGAGAGGGCCGTGGGCCGCAGGGCGGTGGTGCTGTCGCACGGCTCAGTAACATCTCTTTCATGATCGCAGTGGTCGTCACGATCGGGCTGGCGTTCGTCGGCTACATCGCCACCTACGTCAACGGCCTGCGCCTCACACAGCGCCAAGAACGCCTCGCCCGCGTGAATCGGCAGCTCAGCGACTTCTACGGCCCCCTGTTCGCCCTGACGGAGGCCAACAGCCGCATCTTCGCCGCGTTCGCCGAGCGCAACGTCCGCCCCGACGGCAGATCACCCTTCGATCACGAGACGCCGCCCACGGAGGAGGAGCTCGCCGAATGGCGGCTCTGGGTCACGACCGTCTTCCTGCCGAACATCCAGGCCATGCGCGACCTCGTCATCAAGCACGCCGACCTTCTGAGAGAACCCGAGATGCCGACGCTTCTGCTGCAACTCTGCGCGCACGTCTCGGGCTATGAGATCACCGTCGCCAAGTGGGCGCAGGGCAGCTACGACCAGCACCAGTCGGTGGTGCCGTTCCCCGGCGAGGAGATCGGTGTGTACGCGGGAGAGGGATACGCCCGGCTGAAGAGGGAACAGGCCCGCCTGCTGGGGCGACGGCACGGCGATTGACGCTCGCCGACCGCCCGTCGGGGCACTCGACCGGAGGCGTTCCCGCCGGCCGTGAACCTTCGGACCGCGCTCAGGACCCGATGGCGTCCCGCCGTGTACCACACCGTTGCCTTCACCGTTGCCTTTGACGAGGGACGCCGCCGTCGAGGAGGCCGTCCGTCAGGTCCACCCCGGCCTGCGAGCAGCGGTCGCCGGTCGCCCCGCGGGACCTAGAAGCGAACCGGAAAATTCCGCGCACTTGAAGGTCCAGGGGGGCAGTCGCCGCGCCTTGGAGAAGTCGGACCGCCACGCCGCCCGCGCACCGTCGGCCGGCCCGCGCACCGTGGCAGCGGGCGCAGGCGTTGCGACGGGGCCCGTGTTCCCGCACCGTGCCCGCCGACGCGGCACCCGCGGCGTTCCGGTCTTCGCGCAGCGTGGGAGACGGCCCTCCCGAGGTGACGGAGAACCAGCCGTGGCAGTACACGGACACCGTCGAAGAACCGAAGACCGGAACGAGAACCGCACAGGGCCTGAACAGGGACAGGGACAGGGACAGGGACAGGGGCGGGTCGGTCAGGTGAGGTCCGGGCCCTCCCCGGTGACCGGCACGGCCACCTCCTTGATGAACTCCGCGAGGTCCTCGTCGAGATCGTTGAGCGTGCTGCTGTGGCGGGCGAGCTCGCGCAGTACCTCCGAGGTGTCGGCCTCGTCGGCCTCCCGCCGTGCCAGGGCGTTCTCGGCCTCCTGCCGAAGGCCGCGCACCTCCGCCTCGATGCCCTGGTCGATGACCTCGCGCACCTTGCCCAGCTGGTTCCTCACCTCGGCCACGAGGTCGGTCACGATCGTGTCGGTCTGGTCACGCAGGCGGTTGGCGTACTCCCTCGCGATCTTGGCCTTCAGGTTCTTCTCCGCGGTGTCGCCCTGGATCGCGACGCCTACGAGGTTCACCGCCACCACCGCGAGGAAGACCGGGAACGCCGTGAAGCCCAGTGCCGCGCCGAGCACCACCACGCCCAGGGTCGGGACCACCGCCTTGGCGACGCCCTTGAATCCGAAGTTGGCGCCCGCGAAGCCCAGACCGGGACCGCCGAGGACGGTGCCGAGGCCCGCCGCCAGCACACGTTCGATACCGCTCGCGCCCTCGTCGACCGAATCCGGCCGGGGTACGGCCGCGAGCTCGTAGCGGATGGCGTCGATGCGGTCGACGAGTTCCGTCAGGTCCTCCCCGATCTCGTCCCGCAGGCCCTCCACCCGCGCCTCGACGAACTCGCGCAGCTCGGTCTCCTGCCAGTCGGCCGAGGCGTTCTGGAGCTTGGCCGACAGCTTCTCGGACAGTTCCGCCTGGACCGCCGCGCCCTGCGCCTTCTTGGTCGCCGGGTTGAACCCCTTGAGCTTGCTCTCCAGCGGGATCTCCAGCACCCACTGCTCCATGTCGTTGGCCGTCTCGCGGTAGAACGCGCGCGCACGCACGCCCACCTCGTCGGCGATGTCCCGCAGGTGCGTGTCGACCCGGCTCATGATCAACCGGTGCCGGTGTTCCACCTGCCGCAGCGGACCCTGCTGGGCCTCGTAGTCGCGGCGCAGGTCTGCCGCGCTCTTCTGGAGCATGCCCCGCAGGGTCTCGATGCCCCGACGCGCGTCGGTCAGGACGTTCTTCAGCCGCAGCGCCGGCACGAGCACCTTCAGGCGGCCCCGTTCGCTGGTCAGGAACCGTTCGAGCTCGGCCTCGAACGGCAGCATCCCGGACGCTTCCATCCGCCCGTGGTCCTGTGCGATCCGGCCTTCGAGCATGCCCCGGGCGTTGACGAAGTAGATCCGGTTCTCGCGGGTGCTGTAGCGCGAGAGGCGTCCGCGCACCGTCTTCATGGTGCTCGCCCGCTCCGCCTCCGGTACGTCGTCGATCCGGGTGAAGAGGAAGAACGCGTCGTGGTGGCCGCGGCCCCGGACGTAGGCGTTGAGGAACGTCTGCTCGCTCAGGGACACCGGTGAGATCGCCATCAGCACCATGACCAGGGCGTCGGCCTGGTCGAGATACCCGTGAGTGATCAGTTCGCGCTCCGCCGCCTCGTTCAGGCCGGGCGAGTCGATGATCTCCACGCGGTTCCTGCACAGGGGCAGCGGCCAGAACACCTCCGCCCGCGCGTACGGGTTCGGCCTCGGCCTGCCGTCCTCCCCCTCCTCGATGGTGACGTGGTCGGCGAGTTCGTCGATCCCGATGTCGACCGGGGCGACGTCCTGCCCGTTCACCGGCATGGGATGCAGCCGGACACGCCGCTCCTCGCCCCACTTCACCTCGTTGATGACGGCGGTGCAGGGCTGGGCGTAGGAGGGGAGCACGCGCTCGCCGAGCAGGGCGTTGATCACCGTGCTCTTCCCCCGGTTGAACTCCCCGACGACCATGACCTTGAAGGTGTCCGACTTCACCCGGTCGTGGACCACGTCCAGCTTGCCGGTGGTCTCCTGGACGTCGATCCCGTCCAGGACGGGGCGGAGGCGGTCGATCATGTCGAGGAGCTTGCCGCGACGTTCTTCGAAGGTGTGAAAGCCGTCCATGGTGTGTGTCCTTCGGTGTCGTTCCGGTCTTCCGGTTGTTCTCAAGCGGCCGCTTGCGCTCAGGCGGCCACTTGTCCTCGGACGGCCGGTCGCCCTCAAGCGGCCGGTCGCCCTCAGACGGCCGGTGCGGTGGTGATCCGGTCGCGCAGCTCCTCGGCGGTCTCGACGAGGAGCGCCCACCGCCCGGCGTCCTCGTCGGTGACGGGCGCCGGTGCCGCGGTCCGGTCGTCCTGCCGGGCGCGCCACCGCTCCAGGGCCCGGTCGGAGATCTCGGCATAGATGTCGCGCAGCCGGTGCCCGGCGTCGCCGGCGAACTCGTCCACCGCCTGGTCGACGATGTGGCGGAGCGCTTCGTCCACCACGGCCTTCTGCTCCTCCTCCAGTTGGCGGAAGCGCACCCCGCCGGCCACTGCCGCCGCGCCGGCGCCGATCAGCGCGATCGGCAGGCCCACGCCGGGGATCACCAACGCCGCGAGCAGGGCGGCACCGGCCGGTCCGAACCGGTAGAGCGCGTCCTTGCCCCGCAGGTCCTGCACGTGCAGGCGGTTGCGCGCGGGCTCGTTGACGTCCAGCCGGTCGGAGCCGTCGTACCCGATCGGCGTGCCCTTGCCGCCCGTGGCCGACACCCGCTCCTCCAGCCACGCGACGTCATCGGCGACCCGCGCGTGGAGCCAGTGCTCCTGGCGCTTGGCCAGGCGTTCGAGGCCGTGCCTCAGTACGAGCGACAGGGAGGTGTCCCACCACCACTTGGCGTCGGGCGCCGCCTCCAACGAGGTCCGCAGCTCGCCGAGCAGTTCGTCGTGCGCCGAGTCCAGACGCCTGCCCAGTTCCGCCACGGCGGACGAACGGCGCTCGTCGAACTCCACCCGCGCACCGGCCCGTTCCAGTCGCATCCGGTCCGCTTCGGCGAGTTCCTCGCGCCGGGTCTCCTCGCGCTCCTCCGCACGCAGACGTGCGGCGCGCAGTGCCTCGCGTCCGATGTCGGCCATCCGGCGGAGCTGGTCGGCGAGCTGGGCGGCGATCTGGCGCCGTCGCAGGTCGTGGCGCTCGTCCGCGGTGGCCCACGCGCTGATGCGGGACCGCAGCACGGCCAGGTCGGCCTCGTCCTCGTGGTGCGGGCCCACCGACACGCCGAGCCGGGGGTCGACCCGGGCCGCCCGGGTGACGACGTTCTCCACCGTCTTCCGCCGGTCCTCCCGCCCCAGCAGGTCCGTCATCGTGAGAACCAGCGTGACGTGCGGGAGGTGGGCCCGGCCCACGGCCTCCCCCAGGAAACCCGCCTCCGTGAGACCGAGCGGGGCGATCGCTTTCGTGGTCATCACCAGCGCGTCGCTGATCCGCACCGTACGGCGGGCCAGCTCATCGCCGACGAGGCTGGAGTTGAGCCTCGGCGCCTCGATCAGCTCCACGGCTCCGTCGCCGAGCAGCCGGTCGTCCACCACGACGCGGACGGCGTGCGGCGCTTCCGCCGGGTCGTCGCCGTCGCGTCCCCCCGCGGCGGCCCGCCACGCCTCCTCGCCCCACGCGTACCGCCGGACCTCGTCGCCGTGGAGCAGCTCGACGCACTCGTCGGTGCCCGCGACGACGGAGACCGGCACGGCCACCGGGTGGTCCTCCGGCAGGACGCTCCGTCCGAGCAACCGGTTCACGAGTGAGGACTTGCCGCTCGCCGCCTCGCCCGCGACCGTCACCCGGAACGAGGGCCGGGCCGCCTGCGCGGCCAGTACCTCGATGTCGCGGCGTACGGCCTCCAGGCCGTGGTGGCGGGCCAGTTCACCGGCGTCCTCGAGCCAGGACGCGAGGCAGGGCGTGAGGGGTGGTTCCGCACCCCGGCCCGCCGGATCCGGATCAGCGGCGGGGCCGGCGTCTCCGTCCGCGTCGGACGTCACCGCCACGTGCGGATCGTCGGTGGGGGCGGTATCGGATGCGTCGAGACCGTCGGACATGGGTCACCTCGCTTGTCGTGGGACTCCTGTTGCGGGAAGCGGCGAGTCGTCGTGCGCGTCAGAGGACGGCGAGGACCGCGCGCTGTGTCCTGATGGCCGAGCGGCGGTGTTCGGCCTCGGCCGTCGCCGCCCCGAGCGCCGCCCGCCTGCGCTCCAGTTCGGCGCCGCGTGTCTGCTGCTCCGAGCGGATCTCGGCGATTGCCGAGTCGTAGTCGTCCCGGTACTTCTCGAGGTGGGCGTGGAAGATGGTGGTCGCGGCGTTCCTGTGGGTGCGGGCGGCCTGTTCGGCGGCGTCACGTGCCTCGTCGAACGCGGTGGAGACGCGGGCCCGCACCTGCTCGCAGATCTCCGCCTTCACCTTGGCCAGGTTCCGGCCGCCGAGCAGGCCGCCGATGAAGGCGCCCACACCGGCCCCGATCGGTCCGCCGAGCATCGCGCCCACGGCCATGCCCACGGCGCCGGCGCCCCAGCGGCCCTTCCTGTCCAGGGACGCCGCGGTCCTGGCGGCGAGGGCCACCGGGGACAGGGCACCGGCCCCCGCGTCCGCCGCGTCCGCCGTCGCGGCCTGCGTCCGCGCGGCGGGGCGCGCGGAGACGCCCGCCTCGCCGAGCCGGGCGTACTCGACCGCGAACGCCTCGGTCACCTCGGTCGCCGCGCTGTCGACCGCCGTGGTGAACCAGTCGGTCATGCGGGCGTCCAGGTCCGTGAGCAGGGTGCTCAGGCCCTCGCGGAGTTCGGTGGTGACGCCGTCGTTCACGACGCTCTCCAGCGCGGACACGGAGGCGGCGCCCTCGATCCGCTCCTCGCATCCGCGCCACACGCGTTCCCGGACGCTCCCGCACCGGTCCTCGATCTCGGTGCGCGCCTTGTCGGCGGCCGAACCGATGAGCTTCTCCCCGCGCTCCCGGTACTCGTCGAGGAACCCGGGCAGATCGCGTATGCGCGCTGCGTCGAGCGCCGCCTCGTCCTGTGCGAGGGACGCCCGCCGCGCCTCCACGTCGTCCGCGACGACACGGACGGCGTCGTCCAGGAGCCGGAGCGTGCTGTCGGCGACCGCCACCGCACGCCGGCGTGCCAGCGTCTCGCGCAGCCGGGACTCGGTCTCCTCGAACCTGGCGACCCAGTCGGCCTGCCCGGGCTCGAGGGGCCGGCCGGCCGCGAGCCGTACGACGGCTTCCGCCGAGATCGGTTCGACCGTCGGATCGGGCAGGCCGAGTCCTCCCCGCAGCCGTCTGCGCACGGTGTCGACCACGGACGCCCGGTCCTCGGCGGGCACGCGGTCGATGTACGTCGTCAGGTAGGTGCAGCGCGCCAGCGCCGCCTCGTCGAACGCCTCGAGCAGGAAACCGGTGAGGGACAGGGGAACGGGTGCGAGCGCCGAGGTCAGTACGACCGCGAGGTCGGCCTCCTCGGCCATGACCCGGCGCGCGATGTCGGTGTGCCGCGCCTCGGCGTTGGTCCCCGGGGTGTCGATGACGACGAGGCCGTCGGCGAGGGCCTCGGCCGGTAACTCCACCCTCAGGCCGGACAGGTGCGGCGCGACGCCTTCGTCGGTGGTGAGCGCCTCGAGCATCCGGTCCAGGGCCCCGAACGGCCGGCGGACGGAGGCATGGGCGTGGGCCTCCAACGCCGCTTCCAGCCGCGCCAGTTGCATTTCGAGAGCCGCCGGATCGCCCTTCGGTCCGACCGTGTGCCACCGCGGGTCGCCGGCCACGCGCACCCGGACCAGGAAGGCCGGCCCGTACTCGATGGTGACGGCCGTGGCCGTCGTCGGAAGCACCGCCGCGGGGAGTACCGGCGTACGGAGCAGGCCGTTGACGAACGTGCTCTTGCCGCTGGAGAACTCCCCGACGACCGCGAGTCGCAGCCTCTCGTCCACCAGTCGCGCCCGCACGCGGCCGACCGCCGCGCCGACGGCCGCCGCACGCTCCGGCGCCGGCCCCAGATCCTCCGTCAGCCTCTCGACGAACGTCAGGTGTCCCGAAGCGTCGGCCAGTGCCGCCGCGATGTCCGTGCCGTCACCGGAACGCGCATTTCCCGTGCTCATCCGCACCCCCCGGGTCGGAGTATGTGGGCCGGGCGTTCACGGCCACCCCACACAGACCCGGGATGTTATTCATTTGTTATGTGGAATGATGGTGAAACAGCTTGCACTCGAACGAATTTCTGATAATGCAAACCCTTGCGCGAGCCCGAGATCACCTTCTACGTTGCGCCACATGGGGGACAAAAGGATCAAGGGCGCCGAGCCGCCCGTCGACACACGCACCCGCACCCGGTTCCCGGGCATCTCGTCCCGGGCCTACGAGCACCCGGCCGACCGAACGGCGCTGGTGGCGCTGCGCAAGCTCCACGGGGTGGACGGCCTGGTCAGAAAGTTCCGGGGGAGCTTCTCGGACCGCGTCGTCCGGATGGAACACCTCGCCTCCGCGGTGCGGACGAGCGACCGGCAGTTCGCGCGCATCCACCGCGGCGTGCGCGAGGCCGCGCGCATCCTGGACTTCGACCGGGCGCCCGAGCTCTACGTCCAGCAATCGGCCGCGGTCAACGCCTTCACCATCGGCATGAACGAACCGTTCGTCGTCCTGACCACGGCCCTGGTCGACCTCATGGACGACGACGAACTGAGGTTCGTGATCGGCCACGAGCTCGGGCACGCGATGAGCGGCCACTCGGTGTACCGCACCATGGCCCTCTACCTGCTGCAGGCGGGCGCCCTCATGACGTCGCTGCCCCTGGCCGGCATCGGCGTCCAGGCGGTCCAGTCGGCCCTCGCCGAGTGGATGCGCAAGTCGGAACTGTCGTGCGACCGGGCGGGCCTGCTCGTGCTGCAGGACCGCGAGGCGTGCCTGCGCGCGCTCATGAAGCTGGCCGGCGGATCGCACCTGGAGGACATGGACGTCGAGGAGTTCCTGCGCCAGGCCGCCGAGTTCGAGAGGGCCGAGAACCTCCGTGACAGCTTCGCCAAGTTCCTGCTGACCCGGAACAGCTCGCACCCGCTCGCGGTGGTCCGGGTCTCCGAACTGAACCGGTGGGCCGCCGGCGACGACTACCGCACGATCCTCTCCGGCTCCTACCCGCTGCGGCGCGACGACGGCACGGCGTCGGTGAGGTCGCAGGCGCGCGGCACCGCGACCTCGTACCTGGAGACGTTCAGACAGAGCACCGACCCGCTGCTCACCCTGGTGCGTGACCTCGCCTCCTCCACCGCCGACGTGGGGGACCGGGCGCTGGACGTCGTACGGCGGCACCGCTCGGGGTGACGCCGCGGCGGCCGTCACCGCACCGTCGGCACGACCTTGCCGCGGACGTGTCCTCCCGCGTTGCCGACCACGGTCACCGTCTGGTGTGGTGGTTCGGGGGGCCGAGGCCCGGGAAGGATCGACGACATGATCATTTTTGGCACCAAGGGTTACCTGCACCAGCTCGCGATACTGACGCTGGTGTGCGCGCAGTGCGGGAATCCCGCCGCGCACACGCTCAGGAAGCGGGTCACCAAGTTCACCCTGTTCTTCGTGCCGCTGTTCCCGGTCTCGACGAAGTACACGACGCAGTGCACCTTCTGCGGCGCGGAGCAGAAGGTGACCGCGGAGCAGGCCGAGCAGCTCCAGGCGCAGGCGGCCGGCGGCGGACAGGGGTACGGGCAGCAGTCGCAGCAGCAGCCCTACCGGTCGTAGCCGGTCGCGGCCCTAGCCGCTCCACGCCTCGTCGTACGGGTCCTGCGGGGCCGGGACCGGTTCGGCGCGGGTGACCTCGAAGTACGGGACCGGTCCGCCGTTGACGGGGTCCTTCGTACGGCGCGGGGTGTAGTGGCCGGTGACCTCCAGCCAGCTGTCCGGCCGCAGGACCGGAGGGATCGCGCCGGTGAGGGCGATCTTGACCGGCTGGGCGTCGGCGGCGCAGCAGTCGAGACCCATGCGGACCAGGTACGGGGCGCCGGTGCCGTCCAGGGCCACGAAACCGGTGATGCCGATGGGGCGGTCACGCAGGTGACGGCCCCGGTCGTAGACCGCGCGGGCCGCGTACTCCCCGACTCCCAGGCGCAGCGGCCCCCGCTCGGGCAGCTCCGGGTAGCCGAGGGGTTCCCGCAGGGCCGTACCGGTGTGGGTGGCGCTGTAGGAGCCGAGGGCGGGCGGGGCGACCAGGATCAGGGCGAGGAGGGGGAGGGCGAGGAGCCAGGAGACACGGGGTTCCCGGTGCGGCTCCCCCGGGTGCGGCACGCGGCGCCACGCGTACCAGGCCGTCGCCGCCGCCGTCGCGATCAGCACCGCGCCCGACAGCAGGAGCAGTGGGCGCAGGCCCGCCTTGACGTACCGCAGGTGGAGGTCGGTCAGGCCGGCGTGCAGCACGGTCGCGCCGAGGAGGAACAGCAGGGCCGCCTGGGCCTGGTGGTTCAGGGCCGGCTTCGAGGGTTTCACAGCAATACCGCTCCCGTCAGGGCCGAGACGACCACCGCCAGGGCGAAGGTCGCGGGGGTGAAGCGCAGGGCGAAGGCCCGGCCGAACGTGCCCGTCTGCATCGCGAAGAGCTTCAGGTCGACCATCGGTCCCACGACCAGGAAGGCCAGCCGGGCCGTCAGCGAGAACTGGGTGAGCGACGCCGCCACGAACGCGTCCGCCTCCGAGCAGATCGACAGCAGCACCGCCAGGACGGCCAGGACCAGCACCGACAGCACCGGGCTGTCGGCCGCCGCGCGCAGCCACTCGGCGGGGACCACCGCCTTCAGCGTCGCCGCCGCCGTCGCGCCGACCACCAGGTAGCCGCCCGCGTGCATCACGTCGTGCCGTACCGAGCCCCAGAACGCCGCGCCCCGGCTCTGGCCTTCGTACGACGAACGGGAGGGCGGGCGCAGCCAGTCGGTGCGGCCGAGGCGCTGCCACAGCCAGCCCATCGCGCACGCCACCAGCAGGCTCGCGACGAAGCGGGCCGCCACCATCTCGGGGTCGCCGGGGAAGGCGACCGCCGTCGCCGTCAGCACGACCGGGTTGATCGCGGGGGCGGAGAGCAGGAACGCCAGGGCGGCCGCCGGCGCCACTCCCCTGCGCACCAGCGCGCCCGCCACCGGCACGGACGCGCACTCGCAGCCCGGCAGCACCGCCCCCGCCGCGCCCGCGACGGGTACGGCCAGCGCGGGGCGCCTCGGCAGGGCGCGGGCGAAGAACGACGGCGGGACGAACACCGCGATCGCCGCCGACAGCAGGACGCCGAGCACCAGGAAGGGGAGGGCCTGGAGGACCACCGCCACGAACACCGTCATCCAGCTCTGCATCACCGGCGCGGTCAGGGCGCGGCGGACGGGGTCCTGGAACAGCATCGCCGTGAGGAGGACGAGGGTGAGGAGGAGGGGGGAGGTGAGGTGACGGGACGCCTCGTCGTGCGTCTCCGCCTCGTCGTGCGCCTTCGCCTCGTCATGCGTCTCCGCCTCGTCGTGCGCCCGTGCCTTCTCCTCCTCGTACGCCTTCCCCTCCTCCCGGCCGTCGTCGGGTTCGGTGGTGCCGTGCGGGGGCGGTTGCGTGATGGCCACGGGCCGGGTGCACCTCCGGTGGACGCGCGCGAGGGGGCGGGACCGCGGTCGGGTCCCTCCTCCTCGGTACGGAGGGCGGGGCGCGGCCGTTCAGCCCCGGTCTGGAACCACCCGTCACGATGAGGCAGTCTCTTCACCCGTGGTGAGCCTCCTTCCCAACCCCGCCCCGCCCGGCGACCCGCCGGCACACATGGTGGTGTGCGGCGACGACGGGCTCGCGCACCGGCTCGCCGCCGAACTGCGCGGTGTGTACCGCGAGCAGGTGACCCTCGTCGTGCCGCCGACCGGACGCGGCAACCGGCAGCCGGTGGTGGGACGGGCCCGCGCGGCCTCCGCCGCCCTGCTCGACCGGGTCGTGACCGCCGTCAACCGGGGCACCGGCGGGTCCGGTGGGCCTGGTGGGTCCGACGACACCCTGGCGCCCGGCGAACGGGTCGTGGAGGCCGCCGAGCCGACCGAGGCCGTGCTCGCCGAGGTCGGGGTGGAACGCGCCGCCGCGCTGGCCCTGGTGTACGACGACGACGAGACCAACATCCGTGCCGCCCTGACCGCCCGCCGGCTCAACCCCCGGCTGCGGCTCGTCCTCCGGCTCTACAACCGGCGCCTGGGCCAGCACATCGAGGAACTCCTCGACCAGGCCGCCGCGTTGGCGGGCGGTGACGGCGCGCCGGGGCGCGGCGGGGCCGACATCGCCACGACCGTGCTGTCCGACGCCGACACGACCGCGCCCGCGCTGGTCGCCACCGCGCTCGTCGGCACCAGCAAGGTCGTCGACGCGGAGGGGCTGCTGCTGCGCGCGGTGGAACGCCGGCCTCCGGGACCGGGCGAGGT
Organism: Streptomyces sp. NPDC018964; assembly: GCF_044390325.1. NCBI lineage: Bacteria > Bacillati > Actinomycetota > Actinomycetes > Kitasatosporales > Streptomycetaceae > Streptomyces > Streptomyces sp. NPDC018964. The sequence continues at coordinate 256,555 of NZ_JBIRYZ010000010.1, read as the reverse complement.
GGCCGACCCTGGGCTGTGCACCCTCGCGCTGCTCTCCGCGACCAGCAACGACCCCGCCGGGGACGAGGGTTCGGAGGACAGCGGCGAGCAGGGCCCGCGACTGCTGCCCGACGCCGCGGCGGTGGCGGCGGCGACCGGGCGGGGGACGGTGGTGCTGGAGCAACTGTCCTACTCCGGGCCCGCGTTGCCGTCCGGGCGGGGCGGTCCGCCGTTCGCCTCGCTGTTCTCGCGGCGGCTGCGGTGGTCGCTGGCGGGGCTGGTGGCGGCCACGGTCGCGCTCGCGGTCGCCCTGGCGCTGGTGACGGACGACGATCCGCTGCACGCCACGTACGTCACCCTGCTCGACCTGTTCGCGATCAACGAGCCCGCGCACCACGAGCCGACCGGCCGGCAGGTGCTGCAACTGCTCTCCGGGGTGGTGGGGTTGCTGCTGCTGCCGGTGCTGCTGGCGGCGGTGCTGGAGGCGCTGGGGACGTTCCGCACGGCGTCGGCGCTGCGGAAGCCGCCGCGCGGGCTGAGCGGGCACGTCGTACTGCTGGGACTGGGCAAGATCGGGACGCGGGTGCTCACACGTCTGCGGGAGCTGCACATTCCGGTGGTGTGCGTCGAGGCCGATCCGGAGGCGCGGGGGATGGCCGTGGCGCGGCGGCTACGGGTGCCGGTGGTGCTGGGGGACGTCACGCAGGAGGGGGTGCTGGAGTCCGCGAAGATCCACCGCGCGGACGCGCTGCTGGCACTGACCAGCGCGGACACGACGAACCTGGAGGCGGTGCTGTACGCGCGGTCCGTACGGCCCGATCTGCGGGCGGTGCTGCGGCTGTACGACGACGACTTCGCGAAGGCGGTGTACCGGACGCTGCGGACCGCGCACCCCTCGGCGCTGACGCGGAGCCGGAGCGTGTCGCATCTGGCGGCGCCGGCTTTCGCCGGGGCGATGATGGGGCGGCAGATCCTGGGGGCGATCCCGGTGGAGCGGCGGGTGCTGCTGTTCGCGGCGGTCGTCGTGGGCGGGTACGCGCAGCTGGAGGGGCGGACGGTGGGGGAGGCGTTCCGGGCGGGGGCCTGGCGGGTGCTGGCGCTGGACACGGCGGGGTCCGCCTCCGGCGGGGAGGGGGTGCCGGGGTCCGGGCTGGTGTGGGACCTCCCTGATACGTATGTGCTGCGGGCCGAGGACCGGGTGGTGCTGGCCGCCACCCGGCGGGGGCTGGCGGAGTTGCTGGGGCGGCGGGCGCGGGGCGCGGGGTGACGCTTGCCGTGGGCTGCCGCTGGGCGGGGCGGGTTCCACTTGCCCGCGCCTGCGGGGTGCGCGGAGCTGCCGCTGGGCGAGGGCGGGTTTTCACTTACCCGCGCTTGCGGGGTGCGCGGAGCTGCCGCTGGGCGAGGGCGGGTTTTCACTTACCCGCGCCTGCGGGGTGCCGCTGCGCCCACCCGTGCCGCCCCAGCGGCACGACTGCCCGCAGCTACGGGCGGCACGGGTGCCCGCAGCTACGGGCGGCACGGGTGCCCGTAGCTACGGGCGGCACGGGTGCCCGCAGCTACGGGGTCGGCAGGTGTTTGGCGGCGAAGGCGAGTTCCAGGCGGACCTGTTTGATGCGTTCGTCGACCACCAGGGAGCCGTGGCCCGCGTCGTAGCGGTAGACCTCGTGGACCGCGCCGCGGGACTCCAGGCGTTTGACGTAGTTCTCGATCTGCTGGATGGGGCAGCGGGGGTCGTTGACGCCCGCCGAGATGTAGACCGGGGTCCTGACCCGGTCGACGTAGGTGATCGGGGAGGACGCCTCGAAGCGGTCGGGGACCTCCTCCGGGGTGCCGCCGAGCAGCGTGCGGTCCATCGCCTTCAGCGCTTCCATCTCGTCGTGGTACGCCGTGACGTAGTCGGCGACCGGAACCGCCGCGATGCCCACCGCCCACGCGTCGGGCTGCGTGCCGATGCCGAGCAGGGTGAGGTAGCCGCCCCAGGAGCCGCCGGTGAGGACCAGCCGGGCCGGGTCGGCGAGTCCGGAGGTGATCGCCCACTCCCGTACCGCCGCGATGTCCTCCAGTTCGATCAGGCCCACCCGGTGCTTCAGCGCGTCGGTCCAGGCGCGGCCGTAGCCCGTGGAGCCCCGGTAGTTGACGCGGACCACCGCGTAGCCGTGGTCGACCCAGGCGGCCGGGCCGGCCGCGAAGGAGTCGCTGTCGTGCCAGGTGGGGCCGCCGTGGATGTCGAAGACCGTGGGGAGGGGTCCGGTCGCGCCGGCCGGCTTCTGGACGAGGGCGTGGATGCGGCCGCCCGGCCCCTCCACCCACACGTCCTCCACCGGGACCGACCCGGGCGACTTCATCCCGGGCGGGTCGAGGACCACTCCGCCCGTCGTGGAGCGCACCGCCGGCGGCCGGGCCGCCGACGACCACAGGTACTCCACGCTGCCGTCGGGCCGGACCGTCGCGCCCGAGACCGCGCCGCGCGGGGTGGGGATCTTCTCCAGCCGGCGCTCGGCCAGGTCGTAGCGGAACAGCTCGCCGCGGGCCTCGAAGCCGTGCACGACGAGCAGCCCCGAGCCGTCCGGGTACCACTCGGCGCTCACGTCGCCCGGCAGTTCCAGCGCGAGGTCGCTCTCCTCCCCCGTCGCCACGTCCCACACCAGGGGCTCCCAGCGTCCGCGCCGCTGGTGACCGACGAGCAGCCGGGTGTCGCCCGCCACCGGCGCGAAGCCCAGCACCTCCAGGCCCAGCTCCCGGGTGCCGCCCTCGGTGTCGTCGAGCTCGGCGACCGTCGTGCCGTCGGGCCGCAGCACCCGCAGCGCGGAGTGCATCGCGTCACCGTGCTCGGTGTGCTCCACGGCGATCAGCGAACCGTCGTGGGAGAGGTCACCGACCCCCGCCGACTCGCGGTGCCGGTAGATCTCCACGGGCGCCTCGCCTGTGCGGACCAGGTGGATCGTCGTACCGTCCTCGTCCGTGGAACGGCCCACGACCGCCGTACGGCCGTCCCGGCCCAGCGCGAGTCCCGCCGGGTACGAAGGGTCGAGGCCCGGTGCCGCGAGTTCGTCCTCGCCGCCCGGGAACCGCTGCCGGCGCCACACGCCGAACTCGTCGCCGTCCTTGTCGTCGAACCACCAGATCCACTCGCCGTCCGGCGAGAGCACGCCGTCCGTCGTGCCGTTGGGCCGGTCCGTCACCTGCCGCTGCTCGCCCGTCGCCCGGTCCCAGGCGTACAGCTCGTACGTCCCCGTCGCGTTCGACACGAACAGGGAGCGGTCGGGGGCGTCCTCCGCCCAGTCGGGCAGGGACACCCGGGGTGCCCGGAAGCGCTTCTCCCAGTCGGGCATGCCCGCGCCCTGTGCCACTCGCTCGGTCTGGTGGTCCGCCCGGTCCGGCGCGTCGGACCCGTTGCTCTCAGTCATGGCCCCATACTGCCCGTCCGGGAGGGCATCGCGCCGCCGAGGTCCCCAGGCTGTGGACAACTTCTTCCCGATCCTTCACCGCCCTCCCGTGGAGACGGCCCGCCGCACGACGACCCCGCGGGCCGGGAACCACCCGCGGGCCCGTACCGTTGAGAGCGTGTACCGGTTTCTGCTGACACCCCGCTGGTGGGGGATCAACGTCTTCCTGCTGCTCTCCATCCCCTTCTGCGTCTTCATGGGGTCCTGGCAGCTGGGCCGGTTCGAGGACCGGGTGGACAGCCACCGCGACGCCGAGGCGCGGATCGCCACGGACAAGCGGGAGGCGGCCAGGCCCCTGGACGACCTGCTGCCCGTGACCAAGGCCACCTCCGGCAAGCAGGCCACCGCGAGCGGCCGGTACGACACCCAGTTGCTGGTGCCCGGCCGCACGCTGGACGACAGGGACGGCTCCTACGTCCTGACCCTGCTGCGCACCGACACCGGCCGGGCGCTGCCCGTCGTCCGGGGCTGGCTGCCCGGCACCCCCGATCCGGCCGAGGTGCCCGCGGCGCCCACCGGCGAGGTCACCGTCACCGGAGCGCTCCAGGCGTCCGAGACCCCGGGCAGCAACGGCGTCAGCGCCCGCGGCGGCCTGCCCGAGGGCCAGACGGCGGCGATCAGCTCGGCGTCGCTGGTGAACCTCGTGGAGTACGACGTGTACGACGCCTGGCTCACCCTCAACCGCGGTGACTCGGGGATGCGGGCGGTGCCGGCGACCGCGCCGGGCGGCACCGGACTGGACCTGAAGGCGTTCCAGAACCTCGGCTACACCGCCGAGTGGTTCGCCTTCGTGGGCTTCGTGATCTTCATGTGGTTCCGGCTGTTCCGCCGCGAGCTGGAGTTCGTCCGCGACGCGGAACTGGGTCTGGTCCCGGACGAGGACGAAACCGACGGGACCGGGACCGGGAACGAAGAGCGGGAACCGGAGCAGTCGAGTCCGTCGGCGGTCTGACCGCGGCCCCCGGCCGGGGGCCGACCGCCCCGTCACACCGCCGTCAGCAGCCCCGTGTAGTACACCGTGCCCGCGCACGCGTTGCTCACCGTCGTGGTGGCCGGGCCCGAACCCGTGGACGGCGTGTACGTCACCGCGACGCTGCCCTCCACCGTGCCGTCCGCCCTGACCAGCTGGGTGGTGACCGTGCCGCTGTCGGGGCCCGTGGACGCGCCGGTCGTCGCGGTCGGGTTGTCGGTCGGTGCCGGATCGGGCGAGGGACCGCCGGTGCCGCCGCCGGTCCCGGTGCCGCCGGTGCTGTCCCCCGGAGCCGTGCAGGGCTCGGAGGGCACCCAGGCGAACTTCACCTCGTACGCCGCACCCGGCTTGAGCACCAGCCGGTCGGCCTCCAGGGAGGGGTCGGGCAGCCCGGCCGCCGCGTCCCCCGCCACGTGCGACGCCGAACCCACCTTGGCGGTGTCGGCGGCGCCCTGCGGGACCGCGGTCACGGAGCCGGCGCCTTCGACGGCACAGCTCGTGGTGGAGACGTTGACGACCCGGAAGGAACCGTAGACCGCGCCCGTGGATTCGGGGGCGCCGCTGGACGCGACCGCCGGGCCGAGCTGGGCGGCGGTACAGGCGGGCACCCCTGTCTCGGTGCTGGACGAGGGGGCGGACCCCTCCGTCGTCCCCGTACCGGAGCCGGCGGACGAGCCGTCCTTCTCCTTGTCCTTCTTGTCGTCCTTGTCGGTTCCCTCGACCTGGTCCGAGGTGCCGCCCGCGGTGCTCTCCCCGCCCTTCGGGTCCTGGCCCTGGCCGGTACCGCCCTGCGCCTGCGCGGCGTGGCCGACGGCGGAGGGGTCGGCGTCGGAGCCGGTGACGCCGGAGACGTGGACGAGGGCGGGGACAGCGGTGCCGAGGAAGAGCGCGGCCGCGGCCACGCCGACGAGGGCCTGGCGCTTGCGGGCCCGGCGGGCGGGGACGGCCCGGCGCAGATAGTCCAGGGTGCCGTCGCCCGGCTCCACCTCCCGCACCGCCTGCCGCATCAGGGTGCGCAGTGCCAGCTCGTCCGCGTCGAGCCCCTTGGGGCCCTGTTCGTCCAGGCCGTCGTTCACAGTTCCGTTCCCAGCGTGCGTGTGCTTCGGTTCGTTCCCGTCGCCGGATTCCCGTACGTCCTCGGGCGCGGGCACGCCCTCGGACCCCCGCGCGGCGCCGGACGGGCGGGAGGTCCCCCGGACCTCCGGCCCGTCCTCCTCGCGCCACGCGTCCTTGCCGTCGCTCATGCCGGCGTCTCCATGGCCAGCCGCAGTGCCGCGATACCGCGTGAGCCGTACGCCTTCACCGAGCCCAGCGAGATGCCGAGGGTCTCGGCGACCTGCGCCTCGGTCATGTCCGCGAAGTAGCGCAGCACCAGCACCTCGCGCTGGCGGCGCTGGAGCCCCTTCATCGCCTTGATGAGGGAGTCGCGCTCCAACTGGTCGTAGGCGCCCTCCTCCGCGCTCGCCATGTCGGGCATGGGCTTGGAGAGCAGCTTGAGGCCGAGGATGCGGCGGCGCAGCGCGGAGCGGGACAGGTTGACGACCGTCTGGCGCAGGTAGGCCAGGGTCTTCTCCGGGTCCCGGACGCGCTTGCGGGCGGAGTGGACGCGGATGAACGCCTCCTGCACGACGTCCTCGCAGGAGGCGGTGTCGTCGAGGAGGAGCGCCGCGAGGCCCAGGAGCGAGCGGTAGTGCGCGCGGTAGGTCTCGGTGAGGTGGTCGACGGTGGTGCCGGCCGCCACGACGTCGTCGGCGCCGTCACGCTGACCGGGAATGCGGGCGGGGCGCGCTGCGGGCATGGGCGCGATCACCGGCATGCCGCCGCCGGACGCGCCGGACACGGGGGGTCGGCGAGCCGGGCGGGGCGGCCGGAGGGCCGTGCCGCGCGGCGCTGTGAAGTCGAGTACCTCAGCCACGCCAGTTGGACACGCTTCCCCTCGTAAGGGTTGTACGCGCCGGGCGTCACTTTTACGGTGACCGGTGCGGCCGGTCGCCCGCCCGTGTCAGGCAGCACCACCGACAGCACATCGAATGCCCTCATGCGTCCCGCTCTTCCCCTGTGTTCCATATGAACGGGCGTCCCCACGCCCGGTTCCGGACGTCCCCACGTCCGGAGAGCAGCGCCCCAGCGTCCCCGGCAGGGGTGACCGCAAAGACGCTCCCCGCCCTCCGCTCGGTTGCGGATGACGGGGAGGTGAATCCTCGTACACGCCTGGCGCAATCCTCCGTTGCCGGAACGGCCTGATCAAGTGGCCGGAGCCGGAAATCAGGCGCGCACAGGAGTTACACAGATCCTACAAACGAATACTGTGCGATCCAGAACTTTTTACTTTTCAAGCGCCACGAGTTCGGCGATCTGAGCGGTGTTGAGCGCCGCCCCCTTGCGGAGGTTGTCCCCGCACACGAAGAGCTCCAGCGCGGTGGGGTCGTCCAGGGCCCGCCGTACCCGGCCGACCCAGGTCGGGTCGGTGCCGACGACGTCGGCGGGGGTGGGGAACTCCCCCGCTGCCGGGTTGTCGAACAGGACCACTCCGGGCGCCGTGGCGAGGATCTCGCGCGCCTTGTCGACGGTGACCTCGCCCTCGAAGCGGGCGTGCACGGTGAGGGAGTGCGTGGTGACCACCGGGACGCGTACGCAGGTGACCGCCACGGGCAGGGAGGGCAGGCCGAGGATCTTGCGGGACTCGTCCCGCACCTTCATCTCCTCCGAGGACCAGCCGTCCTCCCGCAGCGATCCGGCCCACGGTACGACGTTCAGCGCGACCGGCTCCGGGAACGGCCCGGTGTTGTCCCCCACGGCCCGCCGTACGTCACCGGGCTTGGTCCCCAGTTCCGTACCGGCCACCAGGGAGAGCTGTTCGCGCAGGGTGCGCACTCCCGCGTGCCCGGCGCCGCTGACCGCCTGGTACGAGGAGACGACCAGCTCGCGCAGGCCGAACTCGGCGTGCAGCGCGCCCAGCGCGACGATCATCGACAGGGTGGTGCAGTTCGGGTTGGCGACGATCCCGCGCGGGCGCCTGCGCACGGCGTGCGGGTTGACCTCGGGGACGACGAGCGGCACGTCCGGGTCCATCCGGAACGCGCCCGAGTTGTCGACCACCACCGCGCCCCGCGCGGCGGCGACGGGCGCCCAGTGCTCGGCGACCTCGTCGGGTACGTCGAACATCGCGACGTCGACCCCGTCGAAGGCCTCCTCGGTGAGCGCCACGACCTCGACCTCTTCGCCGCGCACGGTCAGCTTGCGGCCGGCCGAGCGCGGGGAGGCGATGAGCCTGATCTCGCCCCAGACGTCCGCCCGCTGGGACAGGATCTGGAGCATGACCGTGCCGACGGCCCCGGTCGCTCCCACGACCGCGAGCGTCGGCCGCCCGGAACGTCCGGGTCCCTCGGTCTTGGCCATCAGCGGCCGGTGCCTCCGTAGACCACGGCCTCGTCGCTGTCGGAGTCGAGGCCGAACGCGGAGTGCACGGCGCGGACGGCCTCCGGCACGTCGTCCTTGCGGGTGACGACCGAGATGCGGATCTCGGAGGTCGAGATCAGCTCGATGTTCACCCCGGCGTCGCTGAGCGCCGTGAAGAAGTCGGCGGTGACGCCCGGGTTGGTCTTCATACCGGCGCCGACCAGGGAGATCTTGCCGATCTGGTCGTCGTAGCGCAGGGAGTCGAAGCCGATGGCGTCCTTGTTCTTCTCCAGCGCGTCGATGGCCTTGCGGCCCTCGGTCTTCGGCAGGGTGAAGGAGATGTCCGTCAGGCCCGTGGAGGCGGCGGACACGTTCTGCACGACCATGTCGATGTTGATCTCGGCATCGGCGATCGTGCGGAAGATCGAGGCGGCCTCGCCGGGCTTGTCCGGCACGCCGACGACCGTGACCTTGGCCTCGGAGGTGTCGTGCGCGACACCGGAGATGAGAGCCTGCTCCACCTGCTTGTCCCCTTGCTTCATCGGCTCACTGCTGACCCACGTGCCCTGCAGTCCGCTGAAGGACGAGCGGACGTGGATCGGGATGTCGTACCGGCGGGCGTACTCCACGCAGCGGTGGAGCAGCACCTTGGACCCGGAGGCCGCGAGTTCGAGCATGTCCTCGAACGCGATCCAGTCGATCTTCCGGGCCTTCTTCACCACGCGCGGGTCGGCGGTGAATACGCCGTCCACGTCCGTGTAGATCTCGCACACCTCGGCTTCGAGCGCGGCGGCGAGGGCGACGGCGGTGGTGTCGGAGCCGCCGCGGCCGAGCGTGGTGATGTCCTTGGTGTCCTGGCTGACGCCCTGGAAACCGGCGACGATGGCGATGTTGCCCTCGTCCACCGAGGCCTTGATCCGGCCCGGCGTGACATCGATGATGCGGGCTTTGTTGTGGACCGAGTCGGTGATGACACCTGCCTGGCTGCCGGTGAAGCTCTGGGCGTTGTGACCCAGGTTTTTGATCGCCATGGCCAGCAGGGCCATGGAGATCCGCTCTCCGGCGGTCAGCAGCATGTCGAGCTCGCGCCCGGCAGGGATCGGGGAAACCTGCTCGGCGAGATCGATCAGCTCGTCCGTCGTGTCGCCCATCGCGGAAACCACGGCGACCACCTGGTGGCCGTTCTTCTTGGCTTCCACGATCCGCTTGGCGACGCGCTTGATGCCCTCGGCATCGGCTACGGAGGAGCCTCCGTACTTCTGCACGACAAGGCCCACGTGCGCTCCTCGCTCAGTCCGTCGTTTTCCGCGGTCCGCCCACATATGTGTGCGCCGCGGTCGGTTCAGTCTATCGAGCGTCCGAAAAACCCCTCCGCGATATCGCATGGTGAGACTCCCCGGCGCTCGTGCAGGGGGCTCATGCCCCATCCCGTCGCGGACCACTCGGAAAAGCGACCCGCGTCACACGCGGGCTCAGTCGGCGAGGTCCTTGAGGGGTTCGGTGTCGAGGGTGATGTTCACGGGGTCGGGGAGGTCGATCACGGCACCGAACGGCTTGTTCACCTGCAGGCGGTAGCGACCGCCCTCGGGGGCGGAGAAGACGGTGACGGTTCGGTCCTCCCGGTCGACGAGGAGATAGACGGGGATGCCGGCAGCCGCGTATCCGCCGGGCTTCTCGACGCGGTCGCGCTGGTGTGTGTCGGCGTCATGAGAGGTGACCTCCACGGTCATGAGCACGCCCTCCGCCTCCGACCAGTCCCCGTGTCCCTTCGCGAAACCGAAGGGGGCCAGTACGCCGTCGGGGCGAGCTCTCCCCTTCCGGTAGGTCTCGACCTTCATGCCCCGCTCCGCGTAGAGCCACAACTCCGGACGGTGCTGCATGCACAGCCTCTGCAACCAGGCCACGATCTGGTCGTGATTGCCGTCGGTCACCGCCTTGACCTGGACCTTCCCGTTGATGAACTCCAACCGCACGGTCTCCGGGGCACGGCGCTCCAGCTCCTCGAACTCCTCGACGGACATCTGCGGCCGGTGTTCGGTCGTGGGGGTCATGGCGTCGCCTCCTCGACACCATGGTGCCCCGACCGGCACCTCCCGCACGCTCATTCGCCCCTCCTCTCCGGTCGGCCGTCCGTGCGAAGACCTTCGTGTTCGTCGTCCGCGGGACGGAAGAGCCCGTCGATCCGCGCGTCGGCCTCCGCGGTCCCCTCTTCGGTGAAGGGCCCGTGCTCCGTCTCGCACTCCCGCACGGCCGCGAGCCCGGCGGCACGCTGCCGCTGATGATCCGGACGGGCGTCGAGGCGTTCCTCCACCGCGTCCGCGACCACGGCTTCGACCGGCCGCCGGCAGGCATCGGCATACGCCTTGAGGCGCTCGATCAGGTCCCCGCCGAGAGACACGGGCAGGACACCGCCGCCGGGGACGGTCACCTGTTCCGCCCCTTCGGCGAGGTCAGGCCCGCCGCACGGCGGAGGGCGTCGACGCGTTCGGTGACATCGATGACCTCGTCGGCACCCTCGAGCCCTCCGCTCTCCCGGGGGCCCGGCCCGCCGCCCTCCCGGGGGCCGGGGAGGAACGTGTCAGGGATAGCCCCGTAGAAGACCAGCGGGCCTTCCGCCTCGATCTCGGCCATGCATTCCCGGCACAGGCCGTGCGTGATCTCCGTCGTCCGCTCGTCCGCGTCACACAGCCCGCAGACCATGAGTACGCGGGTCACCCGTGCCCTGCGACCGGCCTTCTGCCGGATCTTCGCCTTCTTCGGGGGCATTTTCCTCTCCAATCGGTTGCGGGCGAGTCCGCCCGGGTTGTCGACGGCGGGCGGCAGCCCGTCGGTCAGTGCCTTCGTGATGTCCTGCGGGCTCGCGCCATGGGCCAGCCACTGGGCGGCGAGGGGTTCGAGGGAACGGCAGTCGCCGTCGGACAACGGCATACGGCCGTCGACCGCGCCGGCTTCGGCGAGGGCCCGGTACGCGGCGCTGGGCTGCTCGGCGGCGGGCTCCTCCCGCTCGTTGTCCGCAGCCGCTTCCGCAGCCGCTTCCGCCGCCACCTGCTCGGCTTCCGCCACGACTTCCGCGTCGGCCTCTTCCTCGACCCGCGCCAGCCCGGGGAAGTAGTGCTCGGTCACGTCCTTGCCGTGGCGCTCCCGTGCGAAGTTCTCCCACCACTCGGCCGACCTGCGGGTGCGCGACCAGTACGTACGGGTCACCCACCGCATCGAGTTGTCCTCGACGGTGATGTGCTCCCTGATCCAGCGCAGGTGCCCGGCGACCACGATGCGGCCCAGCGAGACACGGACGGCCTGCTGGCCGTAGCGGGGGTGCGCGGCGGCGATGGCCTTGTGGCCCATCGCGTGCCCCTCTTCGAGGTGGTCGACGAAGACGGCGATCTCGGCGTCACGCGGGAGCAGGTGTGCGAAGTCCGGGTCGGCGTGCGGGTCTTCGTCACCTGCGGGGCGCTTTCCGTACCCCGTATTGGCCATGGGGTGGGACGGGGACGGCAGGGCGGGGCTAAGGTTGGCGTAAGCCACCATCGAAGGGTCTCGATTCGATGCGTCGGTCAGGCCTCGGACCGGTGTTGGTGCACCGCCGGGGCCGACTCATTTGCTGGTCGTTTGCCGCGAACCTAGGGCGATTTCACGCAGCGACGCAAGCCGATCACGGAACGTCACTCTTACGAGGTACGCCGTCTCAACTCACGTTCAGACTTGGTTGGTTGGGTATTTCAACCAAATAGAGAACCAGGAAAACCCGGGGGAAGAGCTCGGGTCCCGGGGCTCAAGCTCCGGGCCGACCTGCGGAAACGAACGCCGCCCAGGCGAGTGCGGCGATACGGGGCGCGGCGATACCGGGTGCGGGGCCCGAGGGGGCGGCCCTGGAGTCGCGGACGTGGGCGGCGCCGCAGCGGGCGACCTCGACGCAGGCGCCGCTCCTCACTCGGCGTCGGGGACCCCGGGCCGGCTCTCCCGGATCCGGTTCTTGACGTCTGTCCAGCCGCTGTACCGGCTCACCGGGTCTCCCCGTCCTCCGCGTCCTCCGCCACCGCGTATCCGGGTACGGACGGCCACCGGACGGTCAGTACCACCGACTCCTCCTCCGCGCACCACGAGTGGTCGACCCCCCGTCCCCACACGACGTAGTCGCCCTGCTTCTCCAGAAGGACGCTACGGCCGGGGAGTTCGACCCGGAAACGGCCGCTGATGAGGACCAGGAGAGCGGTGCGCTCCTCACCCTCCACCCACCGCGCCCGCTCGTCGCCACGCGGGTGGACGCCCCACTTGATCTCCACCGCCTCGCTGTGGCGGGGGTCTCCGGCGTCCTTGAAGTGCCCCAGGAGCCAGCCCCGGCCCAGCGCCGCGTCCTTGCCCGCGTTGCCCACGTACACGCTGCCGCTCATGCGGCGGACACCGGCAGGGACACACTCATCCCGAAAAGCGAGAACACATCGGTCGACACTGTCCCTTGGGTGCTCATCTGAGCATCCAAGGGACAATCGCCTGCCCTGTGCTCACGCTTTTTCCTCACATGCCCGGTCGCACGCCCAGCGGGGTGCCGATCTCCTCGGCCATGACCTTGCCCGCCTCGAACTCCAGGGTGTCGTCGCCCATGCCCTGGTCGGTGTCGAGGCCGTCGAGTTCGGCGAGGGGCTGGTTGAGCCGGACGTGGGCGACCACCGACTGGAGGGCGCGCAGGGCCGCGGACGCCGTGGAACCCCAGTTGGAGAAGTAGGAGAACTGCCACCACCACAGGGCCTCCGTGGTGCGGCCGGCCTTGTAGTGGGCCATGCCGTGGCGCAGATCGGTGATGACGTCGGTGAGGTCGTCGGAGATGCGGGCCGGAACCGGGGCCTTGCGGGGCTCGTAGGGGTCGAAGACCTCGGAGTAGACGTCGATCGGGTCGAGCATCCGGGCGAGGTTCTCGCGGAGCTCGTCCACGTCGGCCTCCGGGCCCAGGTCGGGCTCGTAGCGCTCCTCGGGGACGATGTCCTCGTGCGCGCCCAGACGGCCGCCGGCCAGCAGGAGCTGGGACACCTCCAGGAGGAGGAAGGGGACGGCCGAGTCCGGCTCGTCGCCCTTCGCGACCTCCGTGACGGCGACCAGGAAGCTCTCGATCTGGTCGGCGATCTGGACGGCGAAGTCGTCGGGGTTCTGGTGCGTCGCGTGCAGCGTGGCGTCAGACATCTAGGAGTCGTCTCCCCTCGAAGGCGCGGCCGAGGGTCACCTCGTCCGCGTATTCCAGGTCGCCACCCACCGGGAGGCCGCTGGCCAGGCGGGTGACCTTCAGGCCCATGGGCTTGATCATGCGGGCGAGGTACGTCGCCGTCGCCTCGCCCTCCAGGTTCGGGTCCGTGGCCAGGATCAGCTCCGTGACCGTACCGTCGGCCAACCGCGCGAGAAGTTCTCGTATCCGCAGGTCGTCCGGGCCCACCCCGTCGATGGGGCTGATCGCGCCGCCGAGGACGTGGTAGCGGCCCCGGAACTCACGGGTGCGCTCGATCGCCACGACGTCCTTCGGCTCCTCCACGACGCAGATGACGGCCGGATCGCGGCGGGCGTCGCGGCAGATGTTGCACTGCTCCTCCTGCGCGACGTTCCCACAGGTCGCGCAGAAGCGGACCTTCGCCTTGACCTCCATCAGCGCGTGCGCCAGACGCCGTACGTCCGTCGGTTCCGCCTGGAGGATGTGGAAGGCGATCCGCTGCGCGCTCTTGGGACCGACGCCGGGCAACCGCCCCAGCTCGTCGATGAGGTCCTGGACCACGCCTTCGTACAACGGACTGCCGTCCCTTCCTGGTGTTCCTTCAGTACGTACGGTAGAGGCCCGCGGGCCGTCGGAGAAAGGTCAGAACGGAAGACCGGGGATGCCACCGCCGCCCAGCCCCTGGGCCAGCGGGCCGAGCTTCTGCTGCTGGAGGGTCTGGGCGTTCTCGTTGGCCGCCTGGACCGCCGCGACGATCAGGTCGGCGAGGGTCTCGGTGTCCTCCGGGTCCACCGCCTTCGGGTCGATCACGAGGCCGCGCAGCTCGCCGGAGCCGGTGACGGTGGCCTTCACCAGACCGCCTCCCGACTGCCCGTCGACCTCCGTCCTCGCCAGTTCCTCCTGGGCCCTGGCCAGGTCCTGCTGCATCTTCTGGGCCTGCTGGAGCAGCTGCTGCATGTTCGGCTGGCCACCACCGGGGATCACGATTCGGCTCCTTGGTCGGTCCGTCGGTAAGGGTTTTACCGTTCGGCACGAGCCTACGTGGTCACGGGAGCCGTTGCCCCGGCACTCTTTCGAGTGAGTCACGGTGGGGGCCCTATACCTGATCACGGCCATCTTCCGGGCGACAAAGAGCCCGAACCCCCGACGCCGCCACCCGTTGGGAGGTAGGAAGGGTCAGGCGCGTGAGCACTCGGCGTCACGTCTCATGGACGGAAAGTAAGCGAATTCAGCAGGGGTCGGTAGGGAGACAGGGAGATACCGGGTGGGTCAGCCGGAGATGCAGCCCGAGGGGCGGCCTCAGGACGGGCGGGGCGACGGGGCGGCCGGGCTGTGGCCGGGCGACCTGGAGGGGCGGGAGTTCCCGCTCGGGGACTGGGGCGAGCCGGCGGCCCGGCTGGACGAGCTGTACCGGTGGGTGGAGCGCGGCGCGCTGGACACGGCCGCCTGGTACCTCGCGGAGCGGGTGTGGAAGCGGCGGTGCGCGTGGGCGCTGCGGGCCGGGACTGCCGTGGGCGCGCTGACCGGGGCCGCGCTGCCGCTGCTCGATCTGACCGGGGTGGCCGACGGGTCCGCGCCCTGGGGTTATCTGGCGCTGCTGCTCGGGGTGGCCTGTGTGGCCGGAGACCGGTTCTTCGGGATGACGTCCGGCTGGATGCGGGACGTGGCGACCGCGCAGGCCGTGCGGCGGCGGTTGCAGGTGTTCCAGTTCGACTGGGCGTCGGAGTGCGTGCGCGAGGTGCTCGGCCCGGCGGACGGCACGGCGAGCGAGGCGGCCGAGCGGTGCCTGTCGGTGCTGCGACGGTTCTCGGAGGACGTCACCGAGCTGGTGCGGGTCGAGACGGCCGACTGGATGGTGGAGTTCCGCACGGGTGGCGCGCCGCTGGGCATCCAGACGGCGGTGGCGGGCGCGGGACGCCCGGAGCCCCTCCCGCCCGGCCGTTTCCCGTCCCCGCAGGGCCCGGCCCGCCCCAACATGCCGCGGCAACGCCCACCCGAACCACGCTGAGCCGATCCGTCACGACAGAAACCACCCCTCACAGAACTCCAACCCCACCAGGACCCAGCACGACCTCCACCCGAACCATGCTGAGCCGATCCGTCACGGCAGAGACCGCCCCTCACAGAGCTTCAATCCCGCCGGGGTCCAGCACGGCAGGTGGCCGTGGGTGCGGATCACCTCCTGGCCGAGGCCGCGCGTGAGGTACGTCAGGAAACCCGACGCCAGCGAGTCCGCCGGCGGTTGCCCGTAGGTGTAGGCGTACTCGATCTCCCGGTACGGGTAGGAGCTCGTGCCTTGCTCGATGGCGTCGACGGACGGGGCCTCGCCGTCGAGGTTCAGCCGGTGCAGTCCCTTCGCCCGGGAGGCGCGGGCGTGTTCGCTGTAGCCGATCGCGCCGGGGACTTCGGCGACGGTCTTCAGCACCTGTTCGGTGGAGTCGAGTTCGCAGCGGATGACGGGGGCCGTCGGGTCGTCCTTGTGCACGCAGTCGACGGAGGAGTGGGCGATCTCGCCCCGGCCCAGCACGCGGCGCTGGAAGACCTGTCTCGTGCCCGAGTTGGCGTCCCGGCTGACGAGGTGGACCGGCAGGTCCCGGCCGCCGAGCTCGTTCCAGTTCGTGATCTCGCCCCGGTACAGCCGTCGTACGTCCGTCGTCGACAGGTTCCGCGGCCTCACGCCCTCGTTCACCACCAGCGCGAACACCGACACCGCCACCCGGGTCTCGCGCAGCTCGGTCAGCCCGCTCGGCTTGGGGCCGTCCGACAGGACCACCATCGACGGCGAGCCGTCCTCCTCGTCCGCCCCGGCCGCCACCAGGTCCCGTATTCCGGCCGTCGACCCGTGCGGGTCCACCTTGATGCGCGGGTCCTCGTCCGCGCAGTCCCGCTCGTACTGCTCCGCGACCTCCCTCAGCACCGGCGCGAACGCCGTCGATCCGGTGAGGGTCAGGGTGCCGCTCCTGCAGCCGATGGGGGGCGGGCTGTCGTCCTGGGCCACGACGATCACCGCCAGGGCCACCACGCACAGCGTGAGCGTGATGGTGATCAGTCGCGCCGCACGGCTGAACAGCGGGGCCTTGTCGTCCGGGGTGGCACTGCGGTTGCGGTGCACGTCGCCCTCGCTGAGGTCGCCGCTCAGCCGGATCTCGTCGCCCACGCGGCCGCCGGAGAGCAGCACCAGCAGCTTGTAGTAGGCGCCCCGGTTCAGCGGTACGCGCGGGAGGCGCAGGACGCCGTCCTGGTAGCCGAAGCCGCGCTCCTGGGTGAAGTGCTCGAGGAGGTGGCTGGTCTCCGACGGCTGGGTGACCGAGACGCCGAGGATGGTGCGCTCGGTGAACTCCACGGTCAGGCCGTGGCTTCCCGGGCTCTGGTAGTCGTCGCGGCCGATGGCCTGCGAGCCGTCGTTCTCGATGCGCAGCAGCACCATGCTGGCGTGCGTCATTCCCGCCGCCGACGTGTCGAACCAGCCCTCCCGCCGGATGGTGCGGCTCGACCGCTGGCCGTCACCGATCGGGGCGTCCAACTGCACGCGGTACCCGATGCGTTTGCGGCGCGGTACCCGCCGCTCGTACCAGACCATGACGGCGGAGGCGACGACACCGAGGATCGCCGTCGCCACGGCCACCAGATTCTCCGCGCTCAGCCACTGCATCGTGCCGCCCCCGCCACTGCCCGCACGTCCGACCGGGCAGTCACCGTACGGCTGTGCGAAGCGGTCGGCGGTGTCGGTTCGCCGGAGTTCGCCGAACGTTCAACCACGGTGGACGAACGCGGAGTCGGTGCGGTGCGTCAGTCCCGCGTGTAGGTGAGCTGTTCGCCGTTCCCGGTGTTCGCGCGCCGGAGCGAGCCGTCGGGGAGGAGGACGATCTCGCTGGCGGGGCCCGGGGTGCAGGCGCTGCGCGGCTGTCCGACCGTCACGGAGGACGGGCCGAGTTCCAGCCGGTCACCGGAGCCGCCGGTGAGGCGGGCCTCGAAGACGCAGTGGTAGGTGCCGCTGCCGGTGGGCCCGTCGGCGACGAGGGACATGACCGTGTCACCGATCGCGCCCTGCTGGAGGGTCAGCCTGCGGGTGTGTTCGCCGCTCGCGTTGTCGATGGTGGTGGACCAGCTGCCCAGGTAGGCGGCGGGGACGGCCCCGTCCGCGGGCGCGGAGGTGCTGGGTCCGGGTGTGCCGGTCGACTGTGCGTCGTCCGGGGCGGTGGGACCGGTGTCCCGGGACGCGCTGTCGGGCGACGGGGTCGCGGTGGGGTCGCCGCCGGCGCGGTTGCCGGTGCCCTTGCCGCTCATCAGCGCGTACACGGTGCCGCCGGCGGCGAGCGCGACGACCAGCGCGATCACCACGAGCAGCACGGTGGAACGGCCGTCCCGGCGCGGCTCGGACGCCGGTCCGAACGGCGGTGGGGCGTAGGACGGGGTCGGGTCGGCGGTGTACCCGTTGTAGGGGTAGCCGTACGCGGGCTGCTGGGGGTGTCCGTACGGCCCCGGTGCCGGGGGTGGGGCGGAGGTGTTCTGGCCCGCCACGAGGGTGGACTGATGATGCGCCCCCGGCTGCCCGGGCGGAGGCGGGGGCGCCGTGCCGGCCGCGGGCGGCACGGCGGAGTCGTCGGCGGCACGCGCGTGCTCGGGAGTACCGACGTGGTGCCCCGCCCAGGGCGGCACCGGCGGCCCGGCGGGCGCGCCGGAACGTGCCGCCTCGGGCGGTACCTGGTGCCCGGTGGCGAGTGCGTCGGGGTACGCCCCGGGCGACACCGGCTGCCCGCCCGCCGACGCGGGGGCATCGCCCGGCTGCCCAGGCA
>NZ_JBIRYZ010000010.1:82803-238676 GCF_044390325.1 Streptomyces sp. NPDC018964 | reverse complement strand
AGGCACACCAGGCGGCAACTGCTGCCCACCCGCCGACGCCGAAGCGGGATCAGGGCCGTCCGGATGCACCGGCGGCCAGGCGGCCGGAGACCCGCCCGCCGGTGCCGGAGCGGGGGCACCACCCGGCTGCCCGGCCCCGGGCACACCGGCATACCCCGCGAAATCACCCGCCCCAGCAGGACCACCCTGCCCAGGCACACCAGGCGGCAACTGCTGCCCACCCGCCGACGCCGAAGCGGGATCAGGGCCGTCCGGATGCACCGGCGGCCAGGCGGCCGGAGACCCGCCCGGCTGCCCCACCCCGGGCGCACCGGGATACCCCACGGAATCACCCGCCCCAGCGGGACCACCCTGCCCAGGCACACCGGACGGCACCTGCTGCCCACCCGCCGACGCCGACGCCGGGTCGGGGCCGTCCGGACGGACCGGTGGACGGGTGGTCGCAGGTGTGACCGTCGGTGCGGGGAGCATCGCGGTTTCCGGGTCCTCCGCGTCCAGGAGGCGGACCGCGTGGCGGCCGAGCTGGGCCACCAGGGCGCCCGGCAGCCAGGGGTCGCGGGAGCGGCCGTCGGCGACGGTGTCGTCCGCGCCGGTGCGTTGCAGGACCTGGTCCAGCGTGGGCCGCTCCGCCGGATCCTTGCGCAGGCAGTCGCGTACGAGATCGGCGAGCCCTTCGGGCACCCGCTCCAGGTCGGGTTCCTCCTGGGCGATGCGGAACATCAGCGCGTGCACGCCGCTGTGGGCGTTGCCGAACGGGAGCGTGCCGGTGGCGGCGTGGACGAGCACCGAGCCGAGGCAGAACACGTCACAGGCCGGTGTGATGCGGTCGCCGCGCACCTGCTCGGGCGCCATGAAGCCGGGCGAGCCGACGAGCCCTCCGGTGCGGGTGAGCCCGCCGTCGGTCACCGTCTCCAGCGCCCGCGCGATCCCGAAGTCGATGACGCGCGGACCGTCGATGGTGACGAGCACGTTGGACGGCTTGAGGTC
This sequence comes from Streptomyces sp. NPDC018964, assembly GCF_044390325.1. Lineage (NCBI taxonomy): Bacteria > Bacillati > Actinomycetota > Actinomycetes > Kitasatosporales > Streptomycetaceae > Streptomyces > Streptomyces sp. NPDC018964. Next base: position 237,689 of record NZ_JBIRYZ010000010.1, on the reverse strand, counting down.
CCGGTGGATGATCCCGGCGGCGTGGATGTCCTTCAGCGCGTGCGCGAGACCGGCGGCGAGGATGCGCACCGACCGCTCGGGCAGCGCCCCGTGATCGTGCGCGACCACCTGCTGGAGGCTGGGCCCGGCGACGTACCCGGTGGCGACCCACGGCACGGGCGCCTCCGTGTCCGCGTCGAGGACCGGCGCCGTCCAGTCGCCGCCGACCTGCCGCGCGGCCCGCACCTCCTGGCGGAAGCGCGACCGGAACTCCTCCCGCTGGGCCAGCTCCTGACGGACCAGCTTGACGGCGACGGTGCGTCCCCGGTCGGAACGGGCGAGGTAGACCTGCCCCATGCCGCCGGCCCCGAGCCGTGCGAGCAGCCGGTACGCCCCGATGCGTTGTGGATCCCCGGGCCCGAGCTTGTCCATCGCCGCGCCGCCTCCCCCCTGATGAGCAACATTCCCGAGAATAGTGCGGGGCCGGTACCCGGTGAGCCGGGTGACCCCTACGGTTCCGTAACAGGCGGGCCGAGTGCGTCCAGCACCGTGGACAGGCGTTCCAGCGCCTCCACCGCCCGGGCGAGTTCCGCCTCCCCGTACGCCGCTCCGTACGCCTCCGCCAGCCGCTCCGCGAAGGCCGCGTGGGCGGGGTCGACGCGGCTGACCGCCGCGCGTCCCTCCTCGGTCGGGGCGAGGAGTTTGGCGCGGCGGTGGGCCGGGTTGGGCCGGTACTCGGCGAGTCCGCGCTCCACCAGCAGATCGGCGACGCGCTGCACGCTCTGCCGGGTGATGCCCATGGCCCTGGCGATCCCGGAGACCGGCAGCGGCTCGCCGAGGACCGCGCCGAGCACCTGCCACCAGGCGGCGGTGAGCCCGGCGGGCCGGGCCAGCTCCTCGGCGACCGCGAGGAACTGGCCGTTCAGCCGGAAGGTGCCGAGCGCACCCCTGGTGAGCAGGTCCTGATGCTCCCGGCTCACCGCGTGCTCCCGGCTCACCGCGCCAGGGCCTTCGCGTACTCGGCGTACGCCTCCGGGTCGGAGTCGTGGAACAGCCGGTACCAGGCGTCGGTGACCTTCTCGTCGTACACCCCGAGCAGCCGGAAGATCTCGCGGGCGAAGGCGACGGGCTCGGTCGGCCCGGCGGTGACGAGGCCGCCGTCGGTGACCGCGTCGGCCTCGACGTACCGCGCGGCGCCCGCGTACCCGGTCGCGGCGAGGTAGGGGGCGGCGGCACCGGTGTGCGCCCGGTCGTCGAGCAACCCTTCACGGGCGAGCCCGGCGGTGGCGCCGCAGATCGCGGCGACGGGCACCCCGGCGTCGAGGAAGGCGCGGGCGGTACGGGCGAAGGGGGCGAGGTCGTCGCCCTCGTCCCAGCGGTCGGCGCCGGGGAGGATCAGCAGCGCGCTGTCCTCGGGCCGCAGCGCGTCGAGCGCGAGGTCGGGCAGGACGCGGAGTCCGCCGATGCCGGTGACGGGCTCCCCGGCCGGGGTGACCGTACGCACCGCGTAGCCGGCGCGTGCGAGGTGCGCGGTGGCGTGACCGGTCTCCCAGTCGGCGAAGGTGTCGTAGAGGGCGAGGTGCACGGGCTTGCGGGTCATGACCGCTCCCTTGTGGATACGCCAGAAGATGACAGTATGTTGTCATTACGACAGTTCACTGTCAATTGACGGCGTCGACAACCTGTCGCGGAAAGTCCCCCGCCGCAGACAGGCCGCCGATGTCGCGGCCCCCCGGTCCCGGCCTACCCTCGGCCCATGACCCCTCAGCCGAACCCCGAGGTCGGGGCCGCAGTCAAGGCCGCCGACCGTGCGCACGTGTTCCACTCCTGGTCCGCGCAGGAGCTCATCGACCCGCTCGCCGTCGCCGGGGCGCAGGGGTCGTACTTCTGGGACTACGACGGCCGGCGCTACCTCGACTTCACCAGCGGCCTCGTCTACACCAACATCGGCTACCAGCACCCGAAGGTCGTCGCCGCGATCCAGGAACAGGCGGCGCGGATGACGACGTTCGCGCCCGCGTTCGCCGTCGAGGCGCGCTCGGAGGCGGCGCGGCTGATCGCCGAGCGCACCCCCGGCGACCTGGACAAGATCTTCTTCACCAACGGCGGCGCCGACGCCGTGGAGCACGCCGTCCGCATGGCGCGGCTGCACACCGGCCGCCCCAAGGTGCTCTCCGCCTACCGCTCGTACCACGGCGGCACCCAGCAGGCGGTCAACGTCACCGGCGACCCGCGCCGCTGGGCCTCCGACAGCGGCACGGCCGGGGTCGTGCACTTCTGGGCGCCGTTCCTGTACCGCTCCCGCTTCTACGCCGAGACCGAGGAGCAGGAGTGCGCGCGGGCGCTGGAGCACCTGGAGACGACGATCGCCTTCGAGGGGCCTTCGACCGTCGCCGCGATCGTCCTGGAGACGATCCCGGGGACCGCGGGCATCATGCCGCCGCCCGCCGGCTACCTCGCGGGCGTGCGCGAGATCTGCGACACGTACGGCATCGTCCTCGTCCTCGATGAGGTCATGGCCGGGTTCGGGCGGACCGGGACGTGGTTCGCGGCGGACCTGTACGACGTCGTCCCGGACCTGATGACCTTCGCGAAGGGCGTGAACTCCGGGTACGTGCCGCTGGGCGGGGTCGCGATCTCCGGGGCGATCGCCGCCACGTTCGGCAAGCGGCCCTACCCGGGCGGCCTGACGTACTCGGGACACCCGCTGGCCTGTGCCGCCGCCGTCGCGACGATCGGGGTGATGGAGGAGGAGGGCGTCGTGGAGAACGCGGCGACGCTCGGCGCGTCCGTCGTCGGGCCCGGGCTGCGGGAGCTGGCGGAGCGGCACGCGTGCGTGGGCGAGGTCCGCGGGACCGGCATGTTCTGGGCGCTGGAACTGGTGCGGAACCGGGAGACCCGGGAGCCGCTGGTCCCGTACAACGCCACCGGTGAGGCGAACGCCCCGATGGCGGCCTTCGCCGCCGCCGCGAAGGAGGCCGGGATCTGGCCCTTCGTGAACATGAACCGGACGCACGTGGTGCCGCCGTGCAACGCGAGCGAGGCGGAGCTGAAGGAGGGGCTGGCGGCACTGGACGCGGCCCTGTCGGTGGCGGACGGCTACGTGGAGTGACCACACCGGGAGGCCGGCGCGAACGGGCGCGAGGGGTCCTCCCCTCGCGTCTTTTCGAACACCCCTGGTCGGTCCGAACGCGTAAGGTGGCGTGCTCGTACACATCCGTGTGCACGTCACTCGAACGCGACGAGGGAGACGCCCCGACCATGCCCGGCTCCAGTGGCGGCGGTGCCGTGACCCGCAGCACCCTGCGGCAGCAGATCGCGGACGCGCTCCGTGACGAGGTGCTGGCCGGGCGGCTCCAGCCGGGGCAGGAGTTCACCGTCAAGGAGATCGCCGACCAGTACGGCGTGTCCGCGACCCCCGTCCGGGAGGCGCTGGTCGACCTGTCGGCGCAGGGGCTGCTCGACGCCGACCAGCACCGGGGCTTCCGGGTGCACGAGTACTCCGTCGACGACTTCCGGGGCATGCTCGAGGCCCGCACCCTGGTCATCGACGGGATGTTCCAGGCGCTGACCGAGGGCCACCTGGCCCATCTCCGGCCGGACGAGCCCCGGGTCGCCGCCGCCCTCTCCGGGGTGCGCAGACGCGGCGAGGAGGCGCAGCGCGCGGCCCTCGCCGGCGAGGTCACCGTGCTGATCGGCTACGACCTGCGCTTCTGGCGCGAACTCGGGTCCGTGTTCGGCAATCCGTACCTCGCCGACTTCCTGCACCGGCTGCGCGTCCAGTCCTGGGTGTGTGTGGTGCAGCAGCTGCGGCGGCTGCCCGATCTGCGCGGGCACCTGTGGGCCGGACACACCGATCTGGTCGACGCCCTGTCGCGCCGGGACACCGACGCGGCCCGCGCGATCGTCGAGTCGTACAACGCGCACGTCCTCTCCCTCGTCGAGGGGCTGACGGGCGACGGGATGGGTAAGTGACCTGCAAGTGACCTGTACCAGGGTCCGCACGGGGGAAGCCGCCCGCGCCGGGCGCCGATACGCTTTCCCGACCACCGTGACCACCGCGCTGTGCGAGGAGTCCTCTTTTGGCCTGTGACCTGTGGCTGGTACCGCTCGTCGACGTGTTGTGCCACACGCCCGACAACCCGTTCGCCGAGGAACTCGCGCAGTACAACGCGGTGCTCGCCGAGTCCGGCCTGCCGCCGGTGCCGGTGTACCAGTACATGCCGGGACTGTCCGGCGAGGTGGCCCCGGTCGCGGGCTTCGACTACGACGCGCTGCACTTCCTGCGGCGGGTGTACCTGCTCCAGGTGTGCGGGCTGCCGGTCACGCCGGTGGACGAACTGGGCGGTGACTACGAGCAGTTGCTGGAGATGTTCGAGACGACGGCCCAGCAGTCCCACCTGGTCTGGCACTACGACCACGCGGGCGCGTACGTCCCCGTCGACTTCCCGCACCCCCTCGCCAACGACGAACTCCTCGCGGGCGGCGGCCCCCTGGGCTCCTCCCACGCGCTGCTGCGGGAGCTGGAGCTGGTCGCCCCGTCCATCGGCATCGACCCGGCGAACCCCCCGGCCGCACCCGAACCCCCGCGCGGCCCGACCGAGTTGGAGGAGCCGGCCGTCCCCGCTCCGTACGACCCCAGCCCCTTCGCCCGCGAACGCCACGTCTGGCTGGGCCTGCACGCGGCGGCGACCCGGAGCCTGGCGCAGGGATCGATGATCGTCTTCAGCTGAGGCTCACCGCAGTGCCGAGAGCCCTTTCTGGAGGTCCTCCACGTTCATGACGGGACACATCTCCACCTGGGCGTTCAGGTGGGTGAAGAACGGTTCGCCCACCGGGGGCACCTCCGAGCTGTCCTGCATGTGGACGACCAGCAGCATCGACCGCCTTCGTGCCCTGCTGGAGTTCCGGGTTCATCGGAGCCAAGCTCGGCGCGGACAGCGCGTCCGCGGTCACGATCCTGATGTGGCGGTTCCTGCCGCTGGCCGTCGTCCTGATCATCGCCTCCGCCGTCTCCAGGGCGCCGTGGCGGGGCCTTGCGATGTGGGACGTGGCCCGGCAGACCGTGATCGGCGCGCTGTCGCAGAGCGGCTACCTGTTCATCGTCTACCACGCGATCCAGCTCGGGGTCTCCAGCGGCACCACAGCCCTGATCGACGGCGTTCAGCCCCTCGTCGCCGGGGCGCTCGCCGGGCCGTTGCTGCACCAGTACGTCTCGCGTCGGCAGTGGCTCGGCCTGTGTCTGGGGGTGGGCGGCGTCGCCCTCGTCACCCTGGCCGACGCCGCGGCCGGCACCGGTGCGGCCTGGTGGGCCTACCTCATCCCCTTCCTCGGGATGATCTCGCTGGTGGCGGCCACGTTCCTGGAGAGCCGCTCCCGCGTGCGAGTGGCGCCCATGGTGGCGCTGACCGTCCACTGCACCACCAGCGCTGCCGTCTTCACGGCACTCGCCGTGGGCGCCGGGGCCGCCGCGCCGCCTGCCGGACTCTCCTTCTGGGCCTCGATCGTCTGGCTCGTGGTCCTGCCGACCTTCGGCGGGTACGGGCTGTACTGGCTCATCCTGCGGCGCTCCGGGGTCACCGAGGTCAACACGCTCATGTTCCTCATGGCCCCGGTCACGGCGGTCTGGGGGGCCCTCATGTTCAGCGAACCGTTCGGTCCGCAGACCGCCCTCGGCCTGGCCCTCGGCCTCGCGGCGGTCGTCGTCGTCCGTCGCGGGGGCGCCTCGTCCACCGCCGCGGACGCCAGGGGGAGCACACGGCGGGCCGTCGGCGGTCGCGGTGTGCCGGTCCTGTCCGGCTTCCGGAAGGGCCATCACGCCCCATAGTCCCCGATCCGACCGGAGGATCAGGTCATCGGGCACCTCCGGTTCAAAGGCACCGGCGGCCGGAGCAGGACGTCACCGGACGTCAGCGAGGAAGGTCCCCCATCCAGACGCGCCTCCCGAGCTCGTCCAGTTCCGCCTTCACCCGCCGGCACTCGGGCAGCGCCCTGCCCAGCAGTCTCCAGTAGTCGGGGCCGTGTCCTGAGACCCGGACGTGGGCGAGCTCGTGCGCGATCACGTAGTCGACCAGGTGAATGGGCAGCTGGAACGTGGCCCAGTGCAGGGAGATCACCCCGTTCCCCGGCCCGGCGCGGTAACTCCCCCACCGGTGCCCGAGGTCGCGCACGCGGATCTCCGGCTCGGGGACGTCCATGCGCGCGGCCCACGGCTGGAGGCGTCCACGCGTCCACCGCTTCCCGGACCGGGTGTACCAGTCCGCGAGAGCCGCACGGACGCGTGCCGGATCCCCGGCGACCGAGCGGTCGACGCGCAGCCGTCCCGCGACCAGCCGCACAGGGGGTGCTTCGTCTTCGCACCCCGGTCGCGGTGCCCCGTCGACGACGAGCAATCGGTGGTCCCGCCCGAGGTACCGGTGGATCTCACCGTCCCTGAGCGTACGGACCGGGTGCAGCTGACGGCGTTCCTCGCTGAGCCGCGTCTTGTCGTCGATCCAGGCGTCACTGCCTCGCACGAACTCCCTGATCCTCTGGAGTTCGCACCCTCGGGGAACGTGCAGCGTGAGGGACCGGTCCCGTTCCACGGTCAGCCCGATGCGGCGGCGCCGGGCACTGATCCGCACCCGCAGCTCGCGCCCGTCCACCACCAGGGAGCCGTCCTCGGTGAGGACCGGCTCACCGGGGCGGTTCTCGGGCGGTTCGGAACGCTGCGGCACGGCTCTATTCTCGCCGGGCCTCCGCCCGGAACTCCTCCAGGTGGTCCACGGCGTAACCGGCGAGTGTCGAGGCCAGCCGCTTCACCTCCTGGCGCCCCTCGCCGCCGAGGCGGTACCCGGCCGCGCGGAGGCGCTCGTACAGGCGCGCTTCGAGCTTCGTCACATGTGCCTCGCCGCCCCCGAAGGACGCCAGCCGGACCTGGCCGGTGATCTCGTCGTGCACCTCGGTCACGAGCCGGCGCAGCTCATCCGGCGCGGGGTCGTCCAGGATCTGGCTCTCCGCCAGCTTCTCGCCGAGCAGCACGTACAGCCGCCGCTCCATGGGGCTCAGATCGGCCACGGCAGGGTCGTTCCGCTCCGCCTGGCGGGCCCGTTCGACCAGCGGGCCGATCCTGGTGCCGATCTCGTCCCAGCGGCCGGCGAACTCCTCCAGCACTCGCTCCAGTTCCTCGGAGAGCTGGGTGTAGACGGGCCGGTCCTCCACCACGCGGCGTTCCTCCAGGTGGTAGCGGAGCGCCTGCACCTGTTCGGCGGCGGCCTCGCGCACCGGGAGTGTTCCGACGATCTCGTCGAAGTCGGGGGCGAGGATCGACACCGGCGGGATCTTCTGGGTCACCTCCTGGGCCTGGAGGTGGTCGGCGATCAGCGCCCGCACCTTCCGGCCGTAGCCGCGCATCGCGAAGCCGCCGCCGGTGTCGTCCCGGTAGTGGCGGCGCACCCGCATCTGCAGCACGCTCCACGCCCGCAGGTCGGGCACGTACCCCAGGGCGTCCTGGTGCGGCAGGACCCGGTTCACGGCATCCAGGAACTTGCCGAGGGAGGCATCGAAGGCGGCGCGCTGCTCCGGGTCCGCCAGAGCCAGCACGGCGTGGGAGAGGGCGGCGCGGGTGGTCAGGCCGTCCGGGTCGACACCCAGGCGCTCCAGGAACGCCCGGAACTCCTTCGCCGTCCGGTCCAGCTCCGGGATCTCCTTCTCCATGCTGCGCAGCGAGTCCAGGGCCGGCGGGTTGCCCCGGTACGCGGCCAGGGTCACGCCCAGGTGGTTCAGCACGCCGTAGTAGTCGACCACCAGCCCTTCGGTCTTGCGGCGGGCGGTGCGGTTGACGCGGGCGATGGCCTGGAGCAGTTCGGCGTCGCGGATGGGCCGGTCCAGGTACAGGGCCTGCTCGATGGGGGCGTCGAAGCCGGTGAGCAGCATGGACTTCACGATGAGGAAGGCGATGGGCGGCTGCTCGGCCTCCTTGTCCCCGCCCCACACGAGGTCGCTCCACGGGTTCATCCCGCCCACCGACCCGACGGGTACCGGATCGGGCTCGGCGACGGGCTTCGTGACCCACGGGTTGTCCGGCGGCAGCTCGGGGAAGGGCGCCAGGAAGCGCGCGATGTGGTCCCGCTGCCGGTCCTCGTCGGTCCACTCCCGCCAGAGCCCGTCCTTCTGCTCGGCCCCGGCGGAGATCACCGGCACGAAGTCGATACGGCGCAGCAGCTCCTGGTACTGCCAGGCCCGCAGCAGCAGCGTCTCCTCGGCGGTGTACGTCTCCGGTGCCCGGCCGCGCAGCGCCTCTCGCCGGCCGCTGTCGTCGAACTCCGCGACCCGGTGCAGCAGATCGGCCCGCGCGTCCCGCAGCGCGTCCCGGTACAGGACCGCGGCCCGCCTGCTGACCGCGGCCACCTGTGCCTTGAAACCGCCCGTCAGCGGTCCGGTGACGTAGTGCGCCAGCATGTCGGCGGCCTTGCGGCGGATCAGCGGCGCGGACTCGGCGACGGTCCTGGCGGACGGAGTGCCGTACTTCTTGCGCACCCGCTCACGCTCGGCGTCGTCCAGCGGCTCGATCAGGTCCTCGAAGCACTCGTCCATCCGCTCCCGGTCGCGTACCTCGGCCTTGGTGGCCCGGCCCTCGTAGCGCACGGGAACGACGACCTTGTCCCGCTCGGCCTCGGTCATGCGGTACGTGTCGAGGTACTCCGGATCGCCGCCGGGCAGACTGCTGGGCTCCAGTCCGAAGATGCGCCCGGTGTCGTCGAGGCGTCCCCGCATGAGCGGGGTGCCGGTGAAGCCGATCCGGGCGGCGTTGGGCAGGGCCTTGCGCAGACAGGCGTGGAGGACGGAGGTGTGGGACCGGTGCGCCTCGTCGACCAGGACGACGACGCGGTCCGCGTCGCTGCACTCGGGGAAGATCCGCTCGGCGCGGCGCAGCGTCCGCTCGTCCGGGGCGGGGTCGGCGACCTCCTCGGCGTTCTCCCCCGCCGCCACGCGCTGTCGCGCCTTCTCGAAGTCCTCGGCCAGCGCCCGGTCCTCCCCGTCGGCCGTGTCGCCCCCTCCGTCCCCGGAGCCGGGCGCCAGGTCGCCGAGGAACTTCTGGATCGTCGCGAAGACCACCATCCGGCCGCCGTCCTTGCCCGCCTTGCGCAGGAGGTGTTCCAGGTCGGTGCGCGACTTGGCCTGCACCACCCTGGAGTCGCTCAGCTCCACGGCCTTGCGCAGTTGCCGCTGGAGGTCGGTGCGGTCGGTGACGGCCACCAGGGTGATGCCGTTGAGCGCCGGGTCCTCGCTCATGTGCAGACGGCGGGCGAGGAACTGCATGGTGAAGCTCTTGCCGGCGCCCTGCGTGTGCCAGACGACGCCGCCCCGCCCGTCCGGGTCGCGCCCGGTGACCCGTCGGCCGGGGCGGGTGCGCAGCCGGTCGACGATCTTCTCGGTGGCCCGGTACTGCTGGTGGCGGCAGACCACCTTCGCCGTCCCGGACTTCCGCTGCGTCTTCTTCCCGGCCCGGCGGACGCCGTCCCGGCCGTCGTCGTCGTTGAGCGGCTTCTCGAAGACGTAGTGCCGCACGATGTTCAGCAGGTTGCCGGGCCGCAGCACCACGGCCGTCAGACGGTGTTGGAGCGTGGGCTGTTCCTTCGGTCCGAGCAGGCCCCAGCCGCGCAGTTCGCGGCGCAGCGCCTCCGCTCCGTCGTCACCGGGGACGGCCGGGTCGGCGTAATCAGGAGTCAGGCTGCGCCACAGCGCGTAGTGCTCCTCGGAGGAGGAGTGCGTACCGAGCGCGGCGTCCTTTCCGTCGGCGGCCACGAGCAGTTGCACCGGCGCGAACAGGTCCGGTACGCCGCGCGGGGCACCGGTGCCCCGCCGGGTGTCGTCGTCCAGGGGACGGCCGGTGTAGGCGCGCAGGTCGCGGACGGCCCGCCCGATCGGATCGCGCGTGTACGGCGACTTGCACTCCACCACGACCAGGGGGACGCCGTTGACGAACAGCACGAGGTCCAGCACGGCCGGCCTGCCGTCCGCGTCGTGCACCCGCAACTGGTCGACGACGAGGTAGTCGTTGCGGGCGAGGACCTCCTCGCGGGTTCCCTCCATCGCCTCCTGCGACCAGTCCACGAACTGTGCCTTGAAGTCCTTGTCTCCCGGTCCGGGTTGCAGGACGCCGTGCAGAAGGAGCGTGGTGACGTCCCGGTTGGCCTGGGCCAACGATCCCGCGGTCACGTGACGGGCGGCGGAGCGCAGCCTGCTGACGACCTGCTCGGCCTGCGTGTCACTCGTCATCCAGGGCGAGTTGCGCAGTACGGCCGTGCGCAGCCGCTCCTCCAGCAGCACCGTCCGGAAGTCGTCCCGTTCGCCCTCGTCCCGCAGCCGCGCGCCCTCGATGTGCTGCCATCCCATCGCCTTGAGGTGCTCCAGGAGCGGCCGTTCGGCCTCGTCCCGCTCGGCCGTTCCCCCGACCGCTCCGGCAGCCATGCCTTACGCCTCCCCGTGTCCCGGTGATCCGTGAGAGGCCCATTGTGGGTCAGGGCGCAGGTGATTCGCCTTGCCCGAGCGTCACGAGCACCACTCACGCTGCCGAGGGAACAAGGCGCAAGTCGCTTTCGGGCCAATGATGCCGATCACCAGAGTCAGGCAGTCGAGACCCTTCCTTCCCGGGCACTTGCCATGACACCGGTCTTCGTTCTTCCAGTCGCTCACAGCCCGGCCTCTGCCTCGGCGTCCGCGTAGATCTTCCTGATCTCGGCCATGGCGTCGACCGGGTCCTCCACCCCAGCGCTCACCAGCTCTTCCAGATGGCGTAGGCGGGCAGCCCGCGAGGGACGGCGCTGGATCGCCACGAAGACGCCCCAGGTACGGACGAACGTACGCAGCGGCGCGAACGACTGGAGCTCCTGGGCACGCGTGGTAGCGCTGACGAGATCGCTCACGAACGTCGGCATCCGGCTCGGCGTCAGGGTCTCGACGGCGGTCCGCAGCGCCCCGGGCGTGAGCGCGGGCATGGGGATGAGCGGCTCGTCGGCCTGTGGTTCCGCGGGCAGGGCGGTCACGGCATGCTCCCGGTCGGTGGACATTCGCTGTGCTGTCGACGGTGCCCGCAGGCATCAGGAAGACGAAGAGGTACGAGTGGTCCTCGGCCGTGTGGGCGACACCCCCGATCGGTGTGCCGCCCACACGCGGAAGATCCGACTCTACGGCCGGTGGACTCCGCCGCCGCCCACCACGGCCTTGCGGCAGTCGGGCCGCTTGCTCTCCGGCACGATGAGGGTGGCGGTGTCGTCGTCGAGGACGTAGCAGAGCTGGGCGTGCAGCACCTCGGCCTCGGCGGGGCTGAGGCGCAGCACCGTGTCCGAGTCGAAGACCCCGTCCCGGCGCAGCCAGAGGTCGATGGCGATGCTTCCGTCCTCCTGCCGGCGGACGGGCTTGCTGGGTACGCGGGCCACCTGGACCCGCGCGTTCGGCGTCGCGCTCATCAGGCCGCCACCCCCAAGGACCCGGCGGGGGTGCCGATGCGGTGGCCATGGATGATCCACGGGCCGATGTCGATGCCTTCGAGGGCGAGGACGAGGGCGGCGCGGCGTTCGAGCTGCTGCTGTTGCCGTTCGTGGGCGAGCAGGTAGGGGCGGACGAGGGGGCCGGCGTCGTCGAGCGGAACGGAGCCGTCGGACCGCCTCCCGGTCCTGGACGTCGCCCTCTGCGTGAGGACTTCGGCCAGGGCGGGCACGGCAGTGCGGTGGACGAACAACCGCAGGCCGGAGAGCGTGCGCGGGGCGGCGTAGGCGGGCCCTGGCCGACCCCGCCCTCGGCGCCGGCCGGTGGCGGTAAGGAGATGGATGAGGACCAGGGCGAGTGCCCGTTCGAGGGCATGCCGGATACGCTTGGGCATGTTGACGCTCCTTTGCAGCGTTGGCCTGCCCCGGGGTGGTGGCTCACCGCCGGGGCGTTTCTGTGTGCTTACAGCCCACTCGACCGTCACAGAATGACTATCGAGCGCTACACACAGTACGCGCATGACGTTGCGCAAAACAACATGTTGCGTAAAGCGGCATATGCCGAATGGAGCCCGCAGGCTCTACGTTGCGAAGTGGTCGAACTCGCCGGCCTTGGCTCCTTCCAGAAAGGCCCGGAGCTTGCGGCGCGTGGTCCGCACCACCACGTCCGGGTCGTCTCCCTCACGCAGGAAGATCCACCCGTCGTGCTCCGCTACCTCTATGCAACTCCCGGTGTCCGCCGAGAAGGACGACTTGCGCCAGTGAAGTTCCACCGGACCCCTGCCTCAGATCTCTTCCACAACCTGCCGGATGAAGTCGATCGACTCCCCTGCCTCCAGGGCGCGTTCACGCATCCGGTCGAGTACGGCACGGTAGTTCACCAGATAGGTCTCGGCGTGCAGGAAGGTGACACCGGTGGGTACGTCGATCTGTACGCAGTCCAACTGCGGGACCGGACCGCAGGCGTAGAGCGTCGAACTGCCCGCGTTGGCGAAGCCTCCGGCCCTGAACGGCACCACCCTCACAACGACGTTGGGCCGCTCGGCCTGCTTGAGCAGATGCTCGATCTGCCGTAGCAGGACACGGCGATCCCCGAATCGCATCCGCAGCGCCGACTCATGGACCAGGAACTCGCAGAGTGGCGGATCCGAGCGGTCGAGGAGTTGCGCCCTCCTCAACCGGAAAGCAACATGCTGCTCCAGGTCAGCCGATGACATGGCCGGTACCGCTTCCGCGAAGATCCCTCGCATGTAATCGGGCAACTGAAGCAGTCCCGGCATGTGCATGATCTGGGCGGACCGCAACGCCGCCGCGTGGTGCTCCATCTCCGCGATGTCCAGCAGCCCGGCGGGCAGGGCGCCCCGGTACTCGTCCCACCAGTGCGGCCCGCGTTCCCGGGCCATCTCGGCGAGCGCATCGATGTACGCGGCATCCGGACAGCGGTAGTTGGCGGCCCACACCCGGACGCGGTCACTGCTCACTCCCGAGCGGGCCGACTCCGTGTTGCTCACCGTGGTCCGGTCGGTGCGGTGCACGGTGGCGGCCTCGTTGATCGTCATGCCGATGTGCTCACGCATCCTGCGCAGCTCGGCTCCGAGACGGCGCTGCCGCTCGGTGGACGGCTTTCTGACTGCCAACGTCCCCTCCCGCCCCACTACAAACTCTTACCAGCCACTACCGCAAAAGCACTTAGCGTAGCTTGACGTACTAAACGGTACGCAACAGGTCAACAAATAGATCGTCCATAACCCCCTGCCCTACGGCGTGAACTTTAGAAAGAATATTCCTCTCTTTGAGAATCGCAGAATCGATGACCTGAAGTCGGGAAAGAAACGCCGTCTGCTCACTGAGTGAAACTTCAGGCACAGGACAGGAGTACACGTCCGAGCGATTGATGCTGGCTTGCGAAACCGCAGGCTTTGTGCGACCAGCAAAGTATCTCTTTACAGTCGAAGTCGACATCCATGCTCCCAAAAATCCAGGATGCATCCTGTCGACTGCAACCTTGCAGCGCATAATATTCGACTCGAAAAGAGTTGGTTCATCGATTCGAGTCACAACGGTTGACCGCCCAACCAGCCCGGGCGTGTTCACACGGTTGATCAACAAGTCGCCGACAGAAAGCACATAGCGTCGAGCTTCATCAGGCGTCACAGCCACTCGCAGGAGACCGCGCGTAAAGTCTGAAGGTCCGCCAGAGAAACTATTGATTCGAACGATCGGAAGCCCTGCCTCTCCGTACGATTCTGCGGCCTTATACAGTCCGTTCTGCGGCCCCTCTGTAATGACATCAGCCAACGTAGCGCGTTCACCTCCCACCAATTGAGAAATAAAAGATTCACGCAGCCGGGAGAGTTTCGCAATCACCTCCTGCCCAACGTGTTGAGACTCTGCAACTGCGCTCATTTTTTCTATGATTCGCCGCTGCTGCGAAACGGGAATCAGAGGGAATAGCATCTTGGCAAAACGACTTCCCCCCAGATGGGAGATACTGGTTTTCTCCGCCACAGCCGCAAAGAAACCTCGCCGACGCCACTGAACAAACACTTCTTGCGCATACTCAGGCAGGACCATGCCGCTTGGCCTGAAGCGGATTAGAGTGTTCTGGAAACAAAAATCTCCAAAGTCGCCTCTATAGATGGCACTCCGCCCGACATTAAATAGGCTTTCTTGCCCCTCGTTAAGAAGGATGTCTCCGTCCCGCAACCCATAGACACGCCTCTCTACATCAGAGAATCCCATGGTTTTGACGTCGCTGTAATCGATGCGCCCCTCAAACACATTAGCGACACGCAAATAGGGAACTTGGGTTCCAGAACGACTACTGGCCGGCGAAAGCTGCTTACCCATACGCACTTCGCCTACCTCGCCGACCGGAACCCAGCGGACTTCTGACTCAGCCGACATAGCCCAGCTCCTTCAGAAAACCGTTCAGCTTCTCTTCCGCCTGTGCACGCCGTTTCTCGATGTCACGCAGCGACACCAGGTACTTCTGCTCCAAGCTCCCGTACATATCGATCAGTTCCCGGCGTCGGCGCACAACGTGCCCCTCCAGCTTGGACGCCAGGTCGGCATGCAGGATGCCCAGCACAATGTCACGAGCCTGGTCATCGCTCAGATTCCTCCGAGCCTCATGCAGGCGAGGCGTCGGCCGGTTCGCAGGCTCGTCCTCCACGGCTACGGCCAACTCGGTCTGCCCCGGTGAGCTTTCCGCCGCCGTGGACTTCTTCTTCGCGGAGGTGGCCGACGTGGCGCCCATCCCCTCGAAGGGATAGAACGCCTCCTCCAGCGTCTTCACCGCCTTGTTCGCCGCCGTGCGCTCCCGCTTCAGCTTCTTCAGGTCCGCCTCGCTCAGCAGCGCCTCCGCGATCGCCGGGTCGAGGGCCGAGCCCTCGCCCTCGCCGTCGCCGTCGGTCTCGGCACCGTCCTCCGCGATCCCCGCCGCCGCAGCCGCCCGCGCGGCCTCCGCCTCCTCCGCGGCCTTGACCTTCGCGTCCAGGTCGGCCTTCCGCTTGTCCGCCTCCGCCAGTTCCTTCAGGAAGTCGGGGACCAGACGCGCCACCACCTTGTGCGCGTACGCCTGCCGCCGTTCCGCCGCCGAGCGCTTGCGCGCGCCGCCCGTCCACGGGTCGGGCTCCGGCTCCAGCATCGTCTCGACCGTCTCGACCCAGCCGTCGACGACCCCACGGAAGCCGTTCCCGGCCAGCGCCTTCAGCTCGTTCTTCGCGTCCTGCCACCAGCCGGCGACCGCCCCCGCCAGCGCGAAACGGTCCAGTACGCCCACCCCGAGCAGGGTGTCGCGGAAGGAATCAATGAGATCGGCGCGCAGCCGGGCCAGCTGGGCCCGCTTCTCGAACTCGGTGCGGTCGTCGCCCTCGCAGGGGGCCAGCGCGGCGATCTTCTCCGTCTCCGTCACCCACCACTTCCCGAACGCCTCCGACAGCTCCTTCTCGCGCGCCGCCGCCAGCGCGGTCAGGCGGTCGGCGTCCGGGCGCCGGTCCTCGGGGAGGAAGTCGACGTATTCGGGGTCGTCCGGGCGCTCGGCGAACAGGTCGGTGAGCTGGATGCCGTACGCCTCCAGCAGCCGCTTCTTCTCCGGCGCCTCGATCTCCGCGCGGGGCACCCCGCCCACCAGGTGGGCACGTACGTCCTGCGGCTCGGGCGGCGGGGTGTTGTCGACGTAGCGGCGGATGTTGAGGTTGTACTTGTTGTCCCGGAGTTCCTGCCGCTCCACCCAGCGGGCGAAGCGCGGCACGTCCTCACCGCCGTGGAAGGTGGAGACGATCTTCTCCACGTGCTCCGGGAGCAGCACGTTCTGTGCCCGCTCGGCGTGGAACTCACGGTCGGCGTTGATGAAGAGGACCCTGTCCTCGCGCTCCGCCCGCTTGCGGCCGCGTGAGCGCAGTACCAGGACACAGGCCGGGATGCCGGTGCCGTAGAAGATGTTCGACGGCAGGCCGATGACCGCCTCCAGCAGGTCCGCCTCGATGAGCTTCGCGCGGATCTTCTCCTCCGCGCCGCTGCGGAACAGCACCCCGTGCGGCATGACCGTGAAGACCGAACCGCCCCGGCGCTCCACCATGTGCAGCATGTGCTGGAGGAACATCAGGTCGGCCTTGCCCTTCTCGGACGTCTGGCCGTACGGCATCCGCTCCTCGATGTCGAGGATCTGGTCGGCCTTGTAGTCCATGGAGAACGGCGGGTTGCTGAGCACGATGTCGTACGACTCGTCCAGGTGCGCCGGGCTGGTCAGGGTGTCCCCGATGCTCAGGCTGAAGTCGACGGCCCCGTGGAACAGCATGTTCATGGTGGCCATGACCCAGGAGCCGTTGTTGGCGTCCTGCCCGGCCAGCGCCAGGTCCTCGGTGTCGCCGCCGTGCTCCTCGATGTACTCCTTGGCGTGGATCAGCATGCCGCCCGAGCCGACGCACGGGTCGTACACCCGCTGGCCCGCGCGGGGTCGCGCCAGCTCGACCATCATCCGCACCACCGCACGCGGGGTGTAGAACTCGCCGCCCTTGGCGCCGGCGGAGTCGGCGAAGTCCTTCAGCAGGTACTCGTACGCGGCGCCGATGACGTCCGGGAACTCGAAGTCCTCACCGCGCAGCCGCAGGCCGCCGAAGTGCTCGATGAGTCCCTGGAGCCGTTTGTCGGCGAGCTTGGCGGCCGCCGTGCCGGTGCCTCCGCCACCGCCGATGCGGTTGAAGTTCACGTGGTCGAAGAGGTGGCGCAGCCGGGGGTTGTCGGCCTCCATCGCGTCGAGCGCGGGCTGGAGGTGCTTGGTCGCCACGTCGTTCACCGCGCCGGCCAGCTCGCTCCAGCGCGCGTCCTTCGGCACGTACATCACGTTGCGGGCCGTGTACTTGGCGGGCTCCTCGGCCTCTTCCTCGGCCTCCTCGCGCGTGGCGCCCGCCGCCATCTCCTCGGCGACGACCTTCTCCCGGACCGCCTCGAACTCGTCGTTGGCCCGCTTGAGGAAGAGCAGGACGAGCAGGAAGTCGCGGTACTCGGCGGCGTCCATGGTGCCGCGGAGGATGTCCGCGGCGGCGAAGAGGTGACGCTCCAGTTGTTCGAGCGTGATCCTGGCCACGTTACGGCTCCCTGTTCACGTGTGACGAGTGGTGGGGGTGGCGGCGGCCAGCGGAGTGCGCCGGTCGCCGTGTGTGCACTCATGCAGCCTAGTAGCCGCTGAGGAGCAGTCCTTCCTCCACGAAACGCCACACGTCCGTGTACGGGTCCCAGCTGTGGGGATGCGCCGTGGAGTGATCGTCGTTGATCTTCCGGGCGTGCTTCCTGGCCGTTCTGTACCGGCTGAGGGCGTCGTCGCCGGCGGGCGTGAGCACCTGCCCCTCCCGCACGTGCTTCGACTGCTGCGCGGTGACCGTCCGCACCCCGCGCCCGTACGTCGCCGCGAACCCGGGACGCGAACGCAATCGGCTGTTGGCGTCGCCGCAGACCCCGCTGAAGGTGGCCGTGTAGTTGGTGTAGTGCAGCAGCCGCCACAGCTCGAAGCACGGGTGTGAGTAGGCGACGCGAACGCCCTCCTTCTCCGCGAGGCTCAGGGCCTCCGGGATGCCCTGGTGGTCGTCGCGGTCGAAGAGGACCCATACCTGAGGCCAGTTCCAGTCCTTGTCGCGCCGGAGCCCGGCGTCCTTCGCCTCGCGCTCGACCTTGCGCAGGGTGCCGACCGCGTCCTGGACCATCCGTAACGGCTTGCGCTGCTTGCCCTCGGCGTTGGGGTTCGCGATGTGGTGCTGCACCGTCCGACCCGGCTCGGCCCACGTACCGCCCCGGACGATGATGTCGATGTACTCGGGCTCGGTCACCTCGCCCTCGGTGTACACGTACACCTGACGCGCCCGGCTCCCCCGGCCCTTCGCGCCGCCCTTCCTGCGGGAGACGCTGTCCCCTCCCCGTGGCCTCGCCATCAGAGCCCTTCCGTCCCCGTCCGTACGTCGTCGTCCGCCGGGACCTCGCCCAGCGCGGCCGTCTCCTGAGTGCGCAGCAGCCGTCGGCCGACCTGGCCCTCCGACACCTTTGGCACCGCCCCGAAGGACCCGGCGAGGTAGGACGACATCAGGTCCTCCTCCGCCGTCGGTTCCCAGTCGGCGACCGAGGTCAGGCTCGTGGCGCCCCGCTCGTCCTTCTCGGTGAGCCAGATCTGTCCTGGATGCAACAGCCGACCCCCGCCCGGGGTGCGCAGAAGCGAGAGGTCGTGGGCGGTGAAGACGAGCTGCGCGCCCTTGCGGTTCAGCCAGGGAGCCTGGAAGAGGCGTACGACCTCGGCGGCGAAGCGTGAGTGGAGGCTGGCGTCGAGCTCGTCGACGAGGAGGACCGCTCCGGTGTCGAGGGCGAGGAGGAGGGGGCCGATCAGGGCGAACCAGGAGCGGGTCCCCCAGGACTCCGCCTCCCAGTCGAGCGCGGTGCGGTCACCGCCGCCCTCGTGGACGAGCCGTACCAGGGGCCTGCCGGAGGACGTCTGCTCGACCTCCACCCCGGCGATGCCCAGGTCGGCGACCTTCAGGAGTTCCTCGGCCCGGTGGCGGAAGCTCTCGTCGCGCAGCAGTTGCAGCGCCGTGTAGTCCTCGCGCTGCGTCCGTTCGGTCTCGGGGGAGACGTCCCAGAAGTTGTTCCTGAACCAGTCGAAGACCGGTGTGAGCTGCTCGTGTCCGTCGTTCGCGGCCCTGGTCAGCAACAGGGCGTCCTGGCGCGTGGTACGGGCCAGCCGGGCACGGTCACGGAGCCGGTCGCCGGGGAAGTCGAAGTCCTTCTCCCGGGCCGCGTCCCGCTCGAACCAGACCTGGCGGCGGCCCTTGGGGTAGGCGTAGAGCCACTCGGCCTCCACCCTGCGCCGCCCGAGCTCGAATCCGTATGTCCAGCGCACACCGTCCGCGAGGATGAAGTCCGCCTCGTACAGGGACGTCTCGTCGGCGGCCTTGGGGTCGAGGGCGAACGCGTCGCGGGGGATGCCGTCGTACGAGGTCCAGTCGGCGTACGAGCGCAGTACGCAGCGGCGCATGTTCCGCAGCGCGGCGATCAGGTTCGACTTGCCGGAGGCGTTGGCGCCGAAGACGCCGAGGACGGTGTGGACGGGGAGCCTCCGACCGTCGGAGAGTTCCGTCTCGCGCGCGGTGGTCCGCTCGTTCTCGTCGTCCTCGGGCGCGACGAACGACAGTTCCTGCTCGTCGCGCAGGGACCGAACGTTGGCCACCCGGAATCTCAGCAGCATCCCGCTTCCTTCACGACGGACACAGGGGGCGCCTCCCCCGAGCGGGACGGCCGGCCGGGGTCACCGCACCGGCCATCCCATCAGATCTCCGGGGTCTCCGGAGGGAGAACTCAGAGGAACGAGTTGATCTCGATCGTCTCGTCGCGGCCCGGGCCCACGCCGATCGCGGAGATCGGGGCGCCGGACATCTCCTCCAGGGCCTTGACGTACGCCTGGGCGTTCTTCGGCAGGTCGGAGAAGGACTTCGCCTTGCTGATGTCCTCGGACCAGCCCGGCAGCATCTCGTAGACCGGCTTCGCGTGGTGGAAGTCGGACTGCGAGTACGGCAGCTCCTCGACCCGCCTGCCGTCGATCTCGTACGCCACGCAGACCGGGATCTGCTCCCAGCCGGTGAGGACGTCGAGCTTGGTGAGGAAGAAGTCGGTGAGGCCGTTGACACGGGTGGCGTAGCGGGCGATCACCGCGTCGAACCAGCCGCAGCGGCGGTCACGGCCGGTGGTGACACCGCGCTCGCCGCCGATGCGGCGCAGCGCCTCGCCGTCCTCGTCGAACAGCTCCGTCGGGAACGGTCCCGCGCCGACGCGGGTGGTGTACGCCTTCAGGATGCCGATGACCCGGCTGATCTTCGTCGGGCCCACGCCGGCACCCGTGCAGGCGCCGCCCGCGGTCGGGTTGGAGGAGGTGACGAAGGGGTACGTGCCGTGGTCGATGTCGAGGAGCGTGCCCTGGCCGCCCTCGAAGAGGACCACCTTGTCCTGCTCCAGCGCCTCGTTGAGCACCAGCACCGTGTCGGCGACGTACGGGGCGAGCTTGTCGGCGTAGCCCAGCAGCTCCTCGACCACCTGCTCCACGGCGATCGCACGCCGGTTGTAGAGCTTGGTGAGCATCTGGTTCTTGGCGTCGAGGGCCGCTTCGACCTTCTGGGTGAGGATCGACTCGTCGTACAGGTCCTGGACGCGGATACCGACGCGGTTGATCTTGTCGGCGTAGGTCGGGCCGATGCCCCGGCCCGTGGTCCCGATCTTGCGCTTGCCGAGGAAACGCTCGGTCACCTTGTCCACCGTCACGTTGTACGGCGTGATGATGTGCGCGTTTCCGCTGATCAGGAGCTTGGACGTGTCGACGCCACGCTCGTTCAGACCGCTCAGCTCGGAGAGCAGGACCGACGGGTCGACGACGACGCCGTTGCCGATGACCGGCGTGCAGCCGGGAGACAGGATTCCGGAAGGGAGCAGGTGGAGGGCGTACTTCTGATCACCCACGACTACCGTGTGGCCGGCGTTGTTGCCGCCCTGGTAGCGCACCACATAGTCGACGGAACCACCGAGCAGGTCCGTCGCCTTTCCCTTGCCTTCGTCACCCCACTGAGCACCGAGCAGCACAAGTGCGGGCACGCGCGTACACCCCTTCCGGGCGGGGCATGTCCATGGTCGAGGGCGTATGCGGTGGGTTTCCGCCACGTACACCGCGACCGTCGTTGGCCGCCACCGTCGGACCGGATGCCCCGGAATAGACGAAGCCCCTGGCGCAATAGCGCAAGGGGCTCTTGCACAAAGATGCTACCCGAGGAAGCGAGGCATGGCCGAGGTGGCGACTTCCAGGACCTTCTCCGCGACGTCCGATCAGCTCCTGGTGGTCATCGACCCGGTCGCCCGACGGGCGGACGGCGAGTCCGTGCGGATCGCGAAGGACGTACTCAGCGCGGGTGCGGCGGGCACGAAGGTGTGCCTGCCGGACGGTCCGGAGGAGTTCGCGCGGGCGCTGGCGCGGCGTGGGTCGCGGCGGCCGGTGGTGGTGGGCGACGACCGGGCCCTGGTGCGGGCGGTGACGCTGCTGCACCGGCAGCGGGAGCTGGCCGACTGCGCCCTGTCGCTGGTGCCGGTGGGGGGCGCGGTCTCCCTCGCCCGGTCGCTGGGGGTGCCCACGGGGGCGGTGGCGGCGGCGCGGGCCGTGCTGGACGGGACCGAGCGGCGGATGGACCTGCTGGTGGACGACAGCGACGGGGTGGTGCTCGGCGCGCTGCGGATCCCGCCGCTCGGCGGCACGACACGGGTGCGGGAGGCGGACGGCGCGGCGGGGCGCCCGTGGCTGCGGACGTGCCGGTCGCTGGTGCGGACCCTGGTGCCGGCGCGGCCGTCCGGGGTCGTCTCCGCTCCCGGGGCGGGGCCGGCGCGGCTGCGGGTGGAGGTCGACGGGGCGACCCTCGTCGATCTGGGGCAGCCGGTGGAGTGCGTCTCGGTCGTGCCCGGTGCCTCCGGGACTGCGCGGGTGGAGGTGCGTCCGGCGTCGGTGGGTGCGGAGGCGTCGCCACTGTCGGCGGAGGGGCGAACGGTGACCGTGTCGGGCGCGCACTTCCGCTATCGCGCGGACGCGGCAGTGTCGGGACCGGTGGGGACGCGGACGTGGGTGGTGCGGGAGGGGGCGTGGGGGCTCGTACTGCCGACGCGGTAGCAGGGCGTCACGTCTGGGGCGCCTTGAAGCCGGTCGTGTCCAGGACGCAGCCGAACGGGGCGGGGATGGACAGCTTCTCACCGAAAGGCTTGGTTTCACAGGCCTCGTACCCCTTGTCGGATGGCATCGAGAAGACCGTGGCCTGCTCCTCCTGCATGTCGAGGATGAGATAGACCGGAACGCCCGCCTTGCGATAAACCTCGACCTTATTGGTCAGATCATCATGACGAGTGGAGGTAGAGGTAAGTTCGGCAACGAAGGACAGAGCCTCGCCGTCCAAGCGGTTGCTCTCCGTTTCGAAGGCCCGTTCATGCGCCACATGGATGTCCGGCCCGTATGCGCAGGCTTCCCCTGGAAAGACATACAGGAACGGGCCGGAACTGATGTGGTGCCCCTCGGGGAGATGCTGCCGAAGCTGCTCGCACACCAAGTGCATCACACGGTGGTAGTAACCCTTCGACCACGGCGACACGACGATGTTCCCCCTGATGATCTCGGCTTTGAAACCATCACGCAGTTGCAGCTCATCGAGGAGGTCCAGCATCTCCTCGAAGTCGCCGAGCTCGGTGCCGTTTATCGTCGGTCGCTCTGCCATGACTGTCATGATGCGCCCTCCCCTGGAGACGGACCAGCCACCACCCAGCGTGGCAGATCGACTACTCCCGCCCGAACCGCTCCTCCCGGTGCACCCGCCAGCGCCCCATCATCGCCTCGACCTCCTTCTCCACGAACTCGAAGAAGGCCAGCGTCTCCTCCAGCCGCCGCCCCGCCGGGGTGTCCGCACCCAGGCTGGTGACGCCGTCCCGTAGCGCGTCCTCCCAGCGCTTGATGACGGCCTCACGGTTGGTGAGCGCCTCGTACCACTGGTCGCCGTGGACCCGGTACCGCTCCCGGCGGGAGCCGGGCTCGCGCTCGCGGGACACCATGTGGACCTGGGACAGGTAGCGCACCGCGCCGGAGACCGCGGCCGGTGAGATCTGGAGCTGTGCACCCAGTTCGGCGGAGGTCAGGACCCCAGCGTCGGAGGCGAGCAGGGCCGCGAAGACGCGGGCGGGCATGCGCTGCATCCCGGCCTCGACCAGCTGCGCCGCGAAGTGCTCCACGAACCGGGAGACCGCCTCCGGGTCCCGGGCCGCGCCGCTCGGTTCCGCCATGATCCGATCATCTCCCCTGCTCAGACGCCGTGGATGCCGTGGATCAAGTCTAGCCGTCGATTTATACACTTCCTTAACTTCACAAATTTCTGAAAGAAGCGTACGTTCCGAAGCATGACGAAGGCCATCACCGTGTCCGGACTGCACAAGTCGTTCGGCCGGACCCACGCACTGGACGGTCTCGACCTGAGCGTCGAGACCGGCGAGGTCCACGGCTTCCTCGGCCCCAACGGCTCCGGGAAGTCCACCACCATCCGCGTCCTGCTCGGCCTGCTGCGCGCCGATTCCGGTGCCGCCCGGGTGCTCGGCCGGGATCCGTGGACGGACGCCGTGGAGATCCACCGCCGGATCGCCTACGTCCCCGGTGACGTGACGCTGTGGCGCAACCTCTCCGGGGGCGAGGTCATCGACCTGTACGGCAGGCTGCGCGGCGGCCTGGACCCGCACCGCCGCGCCGAGCTGACCGAGCGGTTCGAGCTGGACCCGACGAAGAAGGGCCGCACGTACTCCAAGGGCAACCGGCAGAAGGTGGCCCTGGTGGCGGCGTTCGCCTCCGACGTCGACCTGCTGATCCTCGACGAGCCGACGTCCGGCCTGGACCCGCTGATGGAGGAGGTCTTCCAGCGCTGTGTCGCCGAGGAGCGGGAGCGCGGGCGGACCGTGCTGCTGTCCTCGCACATCCTCAGCGAGGTGGAGGAGCTGTGCGACCGGGTCAGCATCATCCGCAAGGGGGTCACGGTGGAGAGCGGCTCGCTCGCCGAGCTGCGGCATCTGACCCGGACGAGCGTCAGCGCCGAACTCGCCGGCCCGCCCAACGGCCTCGCCGCGCTGCCCGGCGTGCACGACCTCGACGTGCAAGGGCGCCGGGTCCGCCTCCAGGTCGACACCGACAAGCTGGACGCGGTGCTGCGCTCGCTGAGCGAGTCGGGCGTGCGCTCACTGACATCCACCCCGCCGACGCTGGAGGAACTCTTCCTGCGGCACTACCAGGACGAGGTGACCGCCCGATGAGCGCCACCGCCTTCGCCGTACGGCCCGCGAGCGCACGGCAGCTCGCCGGCACCGGCATCCTGCTGCGCTTCGCGCTGCGCCGGGACCGGGTGATGATCCCGGTGTGGGTCGCGGTGAACGCGCTGATGGTGCTGTCGATGCCGAGCACGCTCAAGGGCCTGTACGGCACTCCCGCCGAACGCGCCGACCTGGTCACCCAGATGTCCGGCAACTCCTCCCTGCGCGCCATGGTCGGCCCCGTCCTCGGCGACTCCCTCGGCGCGCTGACCGCCTGGCGGGCCGGGGTGTACGCGGGGGCGCTGGCCGCCGTGGTCGGTCTGCTGGTCGTCGTACGGCACACCCGGGACGAGGAGGAGAGCGGGCGTCAGGAGATGGTGGCGTCCGGGATGGTGGGCCGCAGGGCCTCGCTGACGGCGGCGCTGCTCGCGGCGGCCGTCGCGAACGGGGTGCTGGCGCTGCTGGTGACGGCGGGGCTGGCCGGTCAGGGCGCGGCGGGCGCGCTCGTGTTCGGGCTCGGGATCGCGGGCGTGGGCATGGTCTTCGCGACGATGGCGGCGATCGTGGCCCAGCTGACGGAGAGCGCCCGGCTCGCCCGGGGGCTGACGGCGGCGGTGCTGGGTGCCGCGTTCGTACTGCGGGCGGCGGGCGACTCGGCGACCAGTGACGGTTCGTCGCCGCTGACGTGGGCGTCACCGCTCGGCTGGCTGACGAACCTGCGGGCGTTCGCCGGTGAACGGTGGTGGGTGCTGGGGCTGTTCGCGGGCGCGGTGCTGCTCCAGGGGGCGGCGGCGTACGCGCTCGCCGGGCGCCGGGATCTCGGCATGAGCTTCCTGCCGAGCCGTCCGGGACCGGCCGCCGGGCGGCTGGGCGGCGCGGGGGCGCTGGCGTGGCGGTTGCAGCGGGGCGGTGTGCTCGGCTGGAGCATCGGGTTCCTGCTGGCGGGGCTGGTGTACGGCGGGATGGCGGACGGGGCGGCCGAGCTGGTCGGCGACAACGAGGGCGCCCGGGAGATCTTCCAGCGGATGGGCGGGCAGTCGGGGCTGACGGACGCGTTCCTCACGGCGATGGCCGGGATGCTGGGGCTGGTGGCGGCCCTGTACATCGTGGCGTCGGTACTGCGGCTGCACGGCGAGGAGACTTCCGGGCGGGCCGAACCGGTCCTCGCGGGAGCGGTCGGACGGCTGCGCTGGGCCGCCGGGCATCTGACGGTGGCGTTCGGCGGGTCGACGCTGCTGATGCTGCTCGCGGGGGCGGGTCTCGCGCTCGGTCACGGCGAGCAGGCGGGGGCGGTCCTCGGCGCGTGCCTGGTGCAGATTCCGGCGGTGTGGGTGATCGGCGGGGTCGCGGTCCTGCTGTACGGGCTGGCGCCCGGGGCGGCGACGGCCGCGTGGGGCGTGGCCGGTGCGGTGCTGCTGGTCGGCTGGATCGGTCCGGCACTGGACGTGCCGCGGGCGGTGCTGGAGCTGTCGCCCTTCGGTCATCTGCCGAAGCTGCCGGGCGGGGGCATGGAGTGGCCCCCGGTGCTGGTCCTCACGGGGCTCGCGGCGGGGCTGGTGGCGGTGGGGCTGGCCGGGCTGCGGCGCAGGGACATGACGACGTGACGTCGCGTCAGTCCACGTACTGCTTGAGCTCCTCGGTGTCGAGTTCGATGCCGATCGGTTCCGGCAGGGAAAGCTTCTGGCCGAAGGACTTCCGCACCGTGCTGCTGTATCCCTCGCCCGGAACGGGAACGCTGAAGAGCGTGACGGAGCGGTCGTCGCGGTCGATCAGCAGGTAGTAGGGGATGCCCGCGTCGGCGTAACCTACGGGCTTCTCCTCACGGTCCCGACGGTGGGTGTCCGAATCGTAGGACGTGACCTCGACCGTCATGATCACGCCCTCGGTCTCGGCCCAGTCCCCCTTCCCGGCGAATGTCCCGCGAGGCGCAAGCACGGCGTCCGGGAGAGCACGGCCCTTGCGGTACTTCTCGACCTTCAGTCCCAGCTCCCCGCCTCCGTAGAGCCACAGGCCGCTGCCCGTCAGAAGGAAGCACTCCTGCAGCCACCGGATGACCTCGCTGTGGTTGCCGTCCGTCATGCCCTTGATCCCGACCCGTCCGTTGATGAACTCCAACCTGACGGCGTCGAACTTCTCGGCCACGTGGGCAGCGAGCTCCTCGAACTCCTCCACGGACATCTGAGCCATGTGCTGCGTCATGACCGCCATGGTGCCCTCCTTCGCAGGCGCTCACCAGCTTCCCGGTTCTCGGGCGAGCGCTCGGCGGATGTGCGCCATGATCAGCCGAACGGGTGATCAACCCAGCTCCACGGCCAGCCCTTCCAGTCCCCTGATCACGAAGTTCGGCTTCCGCTGCGGCTCCGCCGCGAGCCGCAGTGTCGGGGCCTTCTCCAGCAGGGCCGTCATCGACGCCGCCAGCTCGATACGGGCCAGGGGGGCGCCGATGCAGTAGTGGATGCCGGCGCTGAAGGAGATGTGCGGGTTGTCGCGGCGGGTGAGGTCCAGGCGGGACGGGTCGGTGAAGACCGCCGGGTCGTGGTTGGCGGAGCCGAAGAGCATCGCGATCTCCGCGCCCCTCGGGATCACCCGGCCGTCGATCTCGATCTCGTCGAGGACCCAGCGTTCGAAGAGCTGGAGCGGGGTGTCGTAGCGCATCAGCTCCTCCACGGCGGACGGGACCAGGGAGTGGTCGGCGCGCAGGGCGGCGAGCTGGTCGGGGTGACGGAACAGGGCCCACCAGCCGTTGACCGTGGAGTTCACGGTGGCCTCGTGGCCCGCGTTGAGCAGCAGCACGCAGGTGGAGATCATCTCCTGCTCGGTGAGCCGGTCGTCGTCCTCGTCGTGGGCGGCGATCAGGCCGGAGATCAGGTCGTCGCCGGGGTTCTCGCGGCGTTCGGCGATCAGACCGCGCAGGTAGTCGGAGAACTCGACCGACGCCCGGACGGCCCTCGCCGCCGTCTCCTCCGGCGGGTTCAGCTCGTACATGCCGCAGATGTCGGCCGACCAGGGGCGCAGCGGTGCCCGGTCGGACTCCGGGATGCCGAGCATCTCGGCGATCACCGCGACCGGCAGCGGCTCGGCGACGTCCCTCAGCAGGTCGCCGCCGCCCGCGTCGACCAGCGCGGACACCAGGTCGTCGGCGAGACGCGTGACGTACGGCCTGAGGCGCTCCACGGTGCGCGGGGTGAACGCCTTCGACACCAGGCGGCGGATGCGGGTGTGGTCCGGCGGTTCGAGGTCGAGCATGCCGTGGTCGTTGAGGGTGTGGAACGGCTCGTGCTCCGGCGGCGGGGCGGTGCGGCCGAACTCCTCGTGGGTGAAGCGGTGCTGGTAGGTGCGTCCCAGGCGCCGGTCGCGCAGCAGCGCCGAGACGTCCGCGTGGTGGGCGACCAGCCACTGGTCCGTCGGCTCGAAGTACCGCACCCGGCCCTGTTCCCGCAGCTCGGCGTAGGCGGGGTACGGGTCGGCGACGAACGCGGGGTCCCAGGGGTCGAAAGCGAGGTCGGAAGGAGCTGCCATGGACGGACGGTAGACCGCCTCCCCGCCCTCTGACCAGGGGTGCCGGGTGTCGGTCAGGCGGCGCCGAAGTCGGGGAGGGTGACCGTGCCGTCCTCGGCGAGCGGGAGGCCGGGGTTGTGGGCGACCTCCCAGGCGTGGCCGTCGGGGTCGGTGAAGGCGCCGGAGTAGAAGCCGATGTCGTTGACGACGGCCGGCTTGGTGACCGTGCCTCCGGCCCGGTCGGCCGCCGCGAGCAGTTCGTCGACCTCGGTGTCGGAGCGGACGTTGTGCGCGAGGACGATGCCGCCGAACCCGCCCGCGGTCCCCGGTACGAGTCCGGTGTCCCGCGCCAGCTTGTCCCGGCCCCACAGGACCAGGCCGAGACCGCCCGCCTGGAAGAAGACGGTCTCCTGGACCTCCTGGCCCCGCCAGCCCAGGGCCTCGTAGAAGGTCTTCGACCGGGCGAGGTCGGTGACTCCCAACGTGATCAGGGTGATGCGCTGTTCCATGCGCCTCACTCTAGGGGGGGCGCGGGCTGCGGGCTCAGCCCGGTGTGACCAGCCGCGCCTCGTACGCGAACACCGCCGCCTGGGTGCGGTCGCGCAGGCCCAGTTTCACCAGGATGCGGCTGACGTGCGTCTTGATCGTCGACTCGGCGACCACCAGCCGCCCCGCGATCTCCGCGTTCGACAGGCCCTGCGCGATCAGCACCAGCACCTCCGTCTCCCGCTCGGTGAGGTCACCGTACGCCGCCTGCGCGGACGGCATCAGCCGCGGCGTCTCGGACAGCTTGGAGAACTCGGTGATCAGGCGCTTGGTCACCGTCGGGGCGAGCAGCGCCTCCCCGGCCGCGACGATCCGCACCCCGTCGGCGAGCTGGCGGGCGGAGGCGTCCTTGAGCAGGAAGCCGGAGGCGCCCGCGCGCAGCGCCTGGTAGACGTACTCGTCGAGGTCGAAGGTGGTCAGCACGAGCACCTTCGCGGCGCTGTCGGCGGCGACGATCTCCCGGGTCGCGTCGATGCCGTTCAGCTCGGGCATGCGGATGTCCATGAGGACGACGTCGGGGGCGAGTTCACGGACCCGCTCCACCGCCTCGCGGCCGTTGACGGCCTCGCCGACGACCTCGATGTCGGGCATCGCGCCCAGCAGGACCGAGAAGCCCTCGCGCACCATCATCTGGTCGTCCACGATCAGGACACGGATCGTCATGCGTCACCTTCGTTCACCGTGGCGACGGGCAGGAACACGGTGACCTCGTAGCCGCCGTCGTCCGTCGGGCCGGCCGTCATCTCGCCGCTCAGCATGGTGACCCGCTCGCGCATGCCGGTGAGGCCGTGACCCGCGCCGGGTGAGGCTTTGATCAGGATCGGTTCGGGGGCCGGGTCGTTGACGACGCGCACACCGAGGCCGCCGAGGACGTACCCGATCTCCACGCGGGCGCCCGCGCCGGGCGCGTGCCGCAGGCTGTTGCTCAGCGCCTCCTGCACGATCCGGTACGCCGACAGCTCCACCCCCTGCGGCAGCTCCCGCACCGCGCCGGTCACCACCTTCTCCACCCGCAGCCCCGCGTCGCGCACGTTGACGAGCAGGGCGTCCAGGTCGGCGAGGGTGGGCTGCGGGGCGTCCGGGGCCTCGTAGTCCTCGGCGCGGACCACGCCCAGGATGCGGCGCAGCTCGGTGAGGGCGGCCACCGCGTTCTCGCGGATGGTGACGAAGGCGCGCTCCAGCTCCGGCGGTGGGTTCTCCACCCGGTAGGGCGCGGCCTCGGCCTGGATGGCGACCACCGACATGTGGTGGGCGACCACGTCGTGCAGCTCGCGGGCGATGGTGGTGCGCTCCTCCAGTGCCGTGCGCCGGGAACGCTCGTGCGCGGTGACCGTCTGCTGGGCGGTCACCTCCTGCTGGGCGGTGCGGCGGACGTGCCAGAGACAGACCACGAGCAGGGCGAACGCGGACGTCACCATCATGGGCGCACTGTTCGTGTAGTAGTACGACCCGCCGAGGACCCCGTCCGAGAGGAAGGCGTACACGCCGGTCAGGACCCACATCCAGGCGGCGGTGCGGGGCCGGGTGCGCAGCGCCACGACGACCAGCACCGCCAGGTGGCAGACGAACGCGCCGGGCATCCACGGCCAGTCGCCCTGGCCGCTCTTGATCAGCGCGACCACCGGGGTCACCGCCAGGGACAGCCAGAACGCGCCGGCCGGCCGGACCAGCGTGGCGAGCACCGGGAGCGCGCACAGCAGGCCGATCAGCAGGGCCATCACGTCCCCGCCGGGCAGACCGCTCGACAGCGTGCCGGCCATCAGGGCGATCAGCGCCAGCACCCCCACCACCGCGTGCGGGAGGTGCTGCGCGGCCGACCGCAGCCGGGCGGGCAGCCGGCGGACGAACGGGCCGTCCGTGCGCCGGGGCGGCAGCGGACGGTAGGCGAAGGGGTCGCGGAACAGGTCCTGGCGCAGCCCGCGCAGGGCGCTCCGGGCCGCCTGGTACTCCGGGCTGCGGGTCCCCGCCCCGGCCCCGCGCGGGGCGGCCGGGGGCTGCTGGTGAGTCGTCTCGGTCACGCTCACACGGTAGGCCGACCGGGTGAGCGCGGTCGTCCCCGCTGAGAGGGGTTCCCGGGCGTCCGTCTCAGGTACTACGCGGGCCGCGCGCCGGGTCACCCGTCAGTACCCGGAGGGACGCACCAGCCCCGACTCGTACGCGAACACCGCCGCCTGGGTGCGGTCCCGCAGACCCAGTTTCACCAGGATGCGGCCGACGTGCGTCTTCACGGTCTGCTCGGCCACCACGAGGCGTACCGCTATCTCCGCGTTGGACAGGCCCTGCGCGATCAGCGCGAGCACCTCCGTCTCACGTTCGGTGAGGTCGCCCACGCGCTGTTTGAGGGGGCTGCGGGGGCGGGCGTCCAGCCGGGAGAACTCGGCGATCAGCCGGCGGGTGATCCCGGGCGCGAGCAGGGCGTCCCCCGCCGCCACCACCCGCACCGCTTCAGCCAGTTGGTCGGCGGAGGCGTCCTTCAGCAGGAACCCGGAGGCCCCGGCGCGCAGCGCCTCGTACACGTACTCGTCGAGGTCGAAGGTGGTCAGGACGAGGACCCGGACGTCCGGGGTGGCGGTGGTGATGCGGGCGGTGGCCTCGATACCGCCGAGTTCGGGCATGCGGATGTCCATCAGGACGACGTCCGGGGCGAGCTCGGCGACCTGCGCGACCGCGTCGAGACCGTTCACCGCCTGGCCGACGACCTCGATGTCGGACTGCGTGTTGAGCAGCACGGTGAAACCCTGCCGGACCATCTGCTGGTCGTCGGCGATCAGTACGCGGATCATGCGGTGCCGTCCTGGGGAAGGGGGTCGGTGGCGGGCGGGGCGGGGGCCGGGAGGTAGGCGTCGACCTTGTAGCCCTTCCCGGCCCAGGGGCCGGCCGTCAGCCTGCCGCCCAGCATGACGGCCCGTTCCCGCATGCCGAGCAGTCCGTGCCCGGCGCCCGCGGACGGCGGTGCCTCCCGGGTCGGGCCGGTGTTGACGACCGTCACCCGCAGCCCCCGCGGATCGTAGGCCAGGGTGACGTGGGCGGTCGCGCCGGGCGCGTGCCGCAGCACGTTGCTCAGCGCCTCCTGCACGATCCGGTACGCCGACAGCTCCACGCCTGGCGGCAGCGGACGCCGTTCGCCGGTGATCTCGGTGGTCACGGTCAGTCCGGCGGCGCGGGTGTTCTCCACCAGTGATTCGAGACGGTCGAGGGTGGGCTGCGGGGCGTCCGAGCGTTCGCCGGGGGCGGGGTGTTCGGAGCGCAGCACGTCGAGGACGCGGCGCAGCTCGGTCAGCGCCTCGACGGCGTTCTGGCGGATGCCGGCGAGGTTCTCCTTCAGCTCGTCGGGCGGGTCCTGGACCAGGTGCGGGGCGACCTGCGCCTGGATGGAGATCACCGACATGTGGTGGGCGACCACGTCGTGCAGCTCTCGGGCGATCCGGCTGCGTTCCTCCAGGAGGGTGCGGCGGGCGCGTTCCTCGGCGGTGAGGGTGGTCTGCCGGCCGAGTTCGGCGCGGGCCTCGCGGCGGCCGCGCAGGGCGGTACCGAGGACGACGGCGACGGTGAACAGAACGACGGCGGTCTCGCCGGTGGGCGAGTGGTTCCACGCGCCCCAGAGTCCCTGGAGGACGTAGGTGAGCAGCCCCGTCAGCGCCAGTGCCCCGACCGACACCCGGGTGGGCACGCGCAGGGCGAGCAGCAGCAGCACGAGCAGGTGGGTCGTGATCCCCCAGGCGTGCCAGGGCCACGGGAATCCGTCGATCTGGCCGGCCATCAGCATGCGGCGCGCCAGGACGGCGCCCGCCAGCGAGGCGATGAGCGACAACCACAGCGCCGGCACCGGACGCCGCAACGCGAGGACGGCCGCCCCACACTGTCCGACCGCGACCATCAGGGCCTGGCCGTGGCCGATCTTCCCGTACCCCTGGAGCTGGTTCAGGTCGCCGAAGAAGACGACGAACGCGGCCAGGCACACGAATCCGTGCGGCACCCAGCGCAGCCACTCCGACGGCGGCAGCGGGTCCGCACGCACCGTCAGCAGGTCGTCCCGCAGCACCCGGAGCCACCGCAGGACGGCCTCCGCCCCCTTGTTCGTCACCCGGTTCAGCCTAGACATGCCGTACGTCCTTCGTCGTGGGCCGGTGCGTACGGACGACCCGGGACCGTCCCCCGCGCCCGCCACCCCGCTCCCAGGACCGGAACGCCGACCGGCAGACCGTGAGGGCGAGGACGAACACCGGCAGCCACACCAGCCGGGCGGCGACCCAGCCGAGGCCGTCGGGGACGGTGTGCAGGCCGGGGAGACGGCCGGCGAGGAGGCCGGTGGCGGTGGTCGCCATGAGGGCGGTCTGGTGCCAGAGGAAGATCGTCATCGCGGAAAGGTTGACCAGCGCCACCGCCGCCCACGCGACGGGCCGCCGCATCGCCGCGCGCAGCCGGTCCCGCAGCAGCAGCGCCAGCCCGCACTGGGCGAGGCCGAAGGTGACGGCGGCCAGCGTCGGCGGGTTGAGGTTGGACACCCCGGCACCCGGGACGCCGACCATCGACGCCGGGTACCCGGCCCGGGCGACGAGCGCGGCCGTGACGGCCGTACCGGAGAGGAGGAGGACCCAGCCGGTCCTGCGGCGTTCCAGCTCGCCGCGCGTCCAGGCCGCGCCCAGGGTGTACGGCACCAGCCAGCCGGCCGCCAGGTTCAGCCAGCCGAGCCGGTCGTCCGCGCCGAGGCCGAAGCGGAGCAGGTCGACGTGGAGGACGACGGCGAGCGGCCACAGCGGGTGGAGCCGGGCGACGAGCGGGGTCGCGGCGGTGAGGGCGGCGAAGACCAGCAGGAACCACAGCGGTGACAGGGCCAGCTTCACCAGCGTGCGGACGGTCGCGTACTCGGCGCCGGAGAGCAGCAGCACGGCGGTGACGGCCGTCCACAGGAGGAGGACGGCGGCGACCGGCTTGAACAGCCGGGCCAGCCGGCCGTGCAGCCAGCGGCGGTACGGGATGCCGCGGGCGCGGGACGAGGCGTACCCGCGGGTCGCCACGTGCCCGCCGACCAGGAAGAACACGGCGAGGGTCTGGAACACCCAGGACACGGGTGCCAGCCACGGCAGGTGCTGGAGCGGGCTGGCGGCGCGCAGGGTGCTGCCGTCCGCGACGAGGGCGGTGACCAGCCAGTGGCCGAGGACGACACCGAGGACGGCGCCGGCCCGCAGGGCGTCCACGGCACGGTCGCGGTGGTCCGGGGTGGCCGCGTCGACGCGGCCGGCGGCGTGGCGTACCGCGGTGGTGAGGCGGCTCACGAGGTCACCGCCGGGGTCTCGCCGAGGACGATGCGGGTGAGGTTGGTCAGGGAGGGGGAGCCGGGGGCGAAGTAGTCGCTGTGGCCGCCGTCGCCGGCCGCGAAGACCCGGGCGCCGAAGGCCGGGGAGACGGGGTCGGTGCCGAAGCCGACGGTGGTGCCGAGGAGGTCCACGCTGAGGTGCGGAACGTGTCCGACCCAGTCGTCGGTGCCCCGGGCGGCCCAGATCCGGGCCCGGGTGCGCAGGCCGGCGGCGGTGTCGGAGCCGGTGCCGGGGCTGCCGAGGAGGGCGATGTCGTCGACGGCGAGGCCGTCGGCGGCCTCGGCGCAGACGACGGAGCCGTAGGAGTGGCAGAGGAGGGAGACGCGGGCACGCGGCCCGGCGACGGCACGCACGTCACCGACGAGCCGCCGCAGTCCGGGTGCGGCCTCCTCCGCCCGGTCGGTGGTGGCGACGGTGGCGCTGACGGTGGCGGGGGTCTCGTAGCCGAGCCAGGCCACGACGGCGGCCCGCGTGCCGAGCCGCTCGTGCAGGGCGAGGGCGGCGGCACGGAACCGGCCGTAGGTGTCGATGCCGGTGTCGGAGCCGGGGACGAGGACGGCGACCCGGCCGGCGTGCGCGAGGTCCCCGAACACCTCGGTGACCAGCCCGGCCCCCCGCCCGTCGAAGTGCAGCAACTGCCGCCCGGCCAGCGCACGCTCGGCGGCGGCCCGCCGCCGGTCCCCGTACGCGGCGGCCATCCGGGCGGCTTCCCCGGCGTTGGCCCGGTGTGCGGCGTACACCGCGTCGAGGTTCGCCACGGACGGCCCCGCGACCACAGCGGGCACCGGCGCGGGCACCCGCCCCCGATCCGCCCCGACGAGCGGCACGACCACCGCACAGGCGACAAACCCCGCAAGCACCCCCCGCAAAACCCGCGCCCCGCGCGATCCGAGCCACCCGCGCAGCCCGAGCGAACCCCGCGCCCCGCGGACAGCCGCGCCGCATGCCGCGTCTCCGCGGGCAGTCGTGCCGCTGGGGCGGCACGGGTGGGCGCGACGGCACCCCGCCAGCGCCGGGCCGCGCGAACACCCCCCGGCACGCACCATCGCGGAGCACCCCGCCAGCGCCGGGCAGCGCAACCCACCCCCGGCCGACTCCAACGCCGGGCACCCCACACGCTCGCGCACCACGGTGGCCGCACCTCCCTCCTCCGCCCGCCCATCGGGCTTACGAGAAAAGGAAGTTACGGAGCGCAGCCGGTAACCCGCGTCCCACCGGAGGACTCACCTGCGGGGTAGCTCTCAGGTACTAGGGGTACGACCGGGCCGAGCCCGACAGGGACACGACCGGGCCGAGGCCCGACAAAAGCTCACCACGCGAGCTGAGCGATCTCCTCCGCCACCACCGCACACGCATCCGCCCCCGGATCGACCAGCGGAAAGTGCCCCACGTCCTCCAGCAGCGTCACCCCCACCACCTCCCCCGCCTTCGCCGCCGCCTCCGCGTACGCCTCGGCGACCGCCTGCGGCACCACGACGTCGGTACGCCCCTGCACCAGGGTGGTGGCGATCCCGGTGGGCAGCAGCAGTCCGGGATCGGCGTGCGGCCGACGCTCGACGAAGTGGTCGTCGCCACCCAGCAGTTGCCGCGCCGCGCCCTCGCACACGTCCAACTTGTCGGCGACCTCGAGGTCCGCGATCGGGGCGAGCGCGACGACGCCGCGCAGCGGTGCGGGCCCGTCCGTGCGCCAGCGGGAGCCCGCCGGCAGGACGTGCCGCGCGGCGCCCCACAGCGCCAGGTGGCCACCGGCCGAGTGCCCGGTGAGCACGATCCGCCGCGGATCGGCCCTCGGCACGTGCTCCCGCACCAGCACCGGCAGCGCGTCCAGCGCGGCGGCGACGTCGTCGAAGGTGTCGGGCCACCGCCCCGCGACCGGACCACCGCCGCCCGGCTCCCCCGCCCCGCGCCGGTACTCGACGCTGGCCACGGCGAAGCCCCGCCCGGCCAGGAACGCCGCGAACGGGCTGATGTGGCGCCGGTCGTACGGTGCCCGCCAGGCGCCGCCGTGCAGCACGACCACCACCGGCGCGGGCCCGCCCTCCCCGCGCGGCGCGTAGAAGTCGACGACCTGGTCCGGGTGGTCGCCGTACGCCGCCGTGGTGTCGGGGTCCACGGGCGGGTGGGAGAAGGCCGACTCCTCCTCGGTGGCGGCCCGGGCGGCTGTGATGTCGTCCGTCATTCCTCAACCTCTCAGCGTTACCAAGTAAGTGACGGACCATGCGGGAACGCGGCCGTTCGGCCGGGACGGTATCAGCACGTCCACGTGCGCCGACATGGGGATGTCACGCTCGGTCAGCGGACCCGGGGAGCGACACCGTACGACGGCGTCACCCCCCGGCCCCGGGGACTACGCCAGCACCTCCGCCAGCACCCGCGCCGCCCGCTCCACGTCCGCGAAGCCGACGTACAGCGGGGTGAAGCCGAAGCGGAGCACGTCCGGCCGGCGGAAGTCGCCGACCACGCCCCGCTCGATCAGCCGCTCCATCACGTCCCCGGCGTCCGGGCAGCGCAGGGCGATCTGGCTGCCCCGCTCGCCGTGCGCACGCGGCGTCACGCACGCGACCCGCCCCTCGGGCACGTACTCCTCGACGCACTCCAGGAAGAAGTCCGTCAGCGCGAGCGACTTGGCGCGCACCGCCTCGACCGTCACCCCGTCCCAGACCTCCAGGGCCGCCTCCAGGGCGAGCATGGAGAGGATGTCCGGGGTGCCGACCCGTCCGCGCACCGCGCCCGCCGCCGGTTCGTACTCCGTACGCATCCCGAAGGGTTCGACGTGCGAGTTCCATCCCGGCAACGGGGAGTCGAAGCGGTCCTGGAGGTCCGCGCGCACGTACAGGAACGCCGGTGAACCGGGCCCGCCGTTGAGGTACTTGTAGGTGCAGCCGACCGCCAGGTCCACGCCGTGCTCGTCCAGGCCGACCGGCAGCGCGCCCGCGCTGTGGCACAGGTCCCAGACCACCACCGCCCCCGCCGCGTGCACGGCGGCCGTCAGCGACGGCAGGTCGTGCAGTCGCCCGGTGCGGTAGTCGACGTGGTTGAGCAGCACGGCGGCCGTACGGTCACCGAGCGCGCCCGGCACCTCGGACGGGGGCACCGGACGCAGCGTGCACCCGGTCATCCGGGCCGCCGACCCGGCGATGTAGCCGTCCGTGGGGAAGGTGGTCGCGTCGACCACGATCTCGTCCCGCGCCGCATCGCCCAGCCGTGCCAGTCGTACCGCGCCCACCAGCGCCTTGAACACGTTGACGCTGGTCGAGTCGCCGACCACGATCTGCCCGGCCGCCGCGCCGACGAGCGGCGCGATCCGGTCGCCGATCCGTTCCGGCGCCGTCCACCAGTCGCCCTCGGTCCAGGACCGGATCCGCAGCTCGCCCCACTGCCGGCGCACCACGTCCTCGACCCGGCCGGGCACGGCGACGGGCAGCGCACCCAGCGAGTTGCCGTCGAGGTAGACGACGTCGTCGAGCACGAACTCGCCGCGTTTGGCGGCCAGTTCGTCGGAGGCGTCCAGCTTCTCCGCCTTCATCGCGAGCTCAGACATAGGACCGCGCCGTCCACAGCTCGGGGAACACGCTCTTCTGCGCCCGCTTCTCCAGCCAGGCCACCCCGGCGGAGCCTCCCGTGCCGGTCTTGGCGCCCATCGCGCGGCGGGTGGCGACCAGGTGGTCGTTGCGCCAGCGCCACACCAGTTCGGCGACATCGGTCAGCGCCTCGCCGAGCCGGGCCACCTCGTCCCGCTCGTCGCCGGAGTAGACGGCCGTCCAGACCGCCTCCACCTGCGCCGACGGCTCGTACTTCCGTGACACGTCGCGCCGTAGTACGTCGTCCGGGATCGCGTGCCCGCGCCGGGCGAGCAGCCGCAGCACCTCGTCGTACAGGCTCGGCTCGTGCAGCGCCTTCTCCAGCTCGGCGTGCACGCGGGGCGCGCCCCGGTGCGGGACCAGCATGGACGCGGACTTGTCGCCGAGCAGGAACTCCATGCGCCGGTACATCGCCGACTGGAAGCCGGAGCCCTCGCCGAGGGCGCCCCGGTAGGAGTTGAACTGCGCCGGGGTGAGCCCGCTCAGCGGCTTCCAGGAGGCGTTCAGCGCCTCCAGTTCCCGTACGGACCGCTTCAGCGCGTCGACGGCGACCGGGATGTCGTCCTGGCGCAGCGCCTTCGCCGCGGTCTCCCACTCGTGGACGATGACGGTGAACCACAGCTCCATGACCTGGGTGGTGACCAGGAAGACCATCTCTCCGGGATCGTCGGAGAGGGTGTGCTGCAGGTGGGTGAGGACGTCGGCCTTGACGTAGTCCTCGTAGGGGGTCGTTCCCTCGAAGTCGAGATGCGGGGTCTCGGGCTGCTCGTGAGCCTCGTGGGACATCGCTGTCTCCTGTACCTGTACTCCGGGTAGCGGTCCGCCCCTGCCGTTACCGGCACGGGGGCCCCGGTCCCCACGGTGCATCCTGCGCAATCGTCCCCCGGAACCGCAAGGCCCGCCTGCGCACAGGCGGGCCCCGGAGACATCACAGGTCAGCCGGTCAGCCCAGGACCTGGGCCGCCGTCGGCGAGGAGTCCTTCAGGAACTGCGAGCAGCGCTCGTACTCCTCCTGCTCGCCGATCGCCTGCGCGGCGCGGGCGAGGGCGTGCAGGGCGCGCAGGAAGCCGCGGTTGGGCTCGTGCTCCCACGGCACCGGGCCGTGGCCCTTCCAGCCGTTGCGGCGCAGCGCGTCCAGTCCGCGGTGGTAGCCGGTACGGGCGTACGCGTACGACTCCACGACGCTGCCCCGCTCGAAGGCCTCGTCGGCCAGCCGGGCCCAGGCCAGCGAGGAGGTGGGGTACTTGGCGGCGGCGTCGGCGGGCGTGGCGCCGGAGGCGAGCAGCTCGCGCGGGCCCGGGTCGTCGGGGAGGTGGGTCGGGGGCGGGCCCCCGAGGAGGTTCTCGTGAATCGACATGGGTCCAGTCTCGTACATCAGCGGGGCGGACTCCCGCCCTCCTCCCCCGCCTCCAGCGGGGGCACCGCCACGCTGCCGTGGGTGTGGCACTCGGGGTGCGGGCAGTCGGGGGCCGGGCGGCGCACGGTCGCCCAGGCGATCGCCGATCCGGCCGCCAGGACGGCCGCGCACAGCACCATCGCCCGCCGGAACGCGTCGTCGAAGGCGTCGGGGAGCCGGTACGCCTCCGGGCCCATCCCGGCGAGCAGCGGCAGCGCGGCCACCGCGACCAGGCCGGCCGCGCGGGCGGCGGCGTTGTTGATGCCGCTGGCCAGGCCCGCCCGCGCGGTGGCCACGGAGGCGAGGACGGTCGCGGTGAGCGGGGCGACCAGGGTGACCATGCCGAGGCCGAGCACCAGCAGCGCGGGCAGCACCTCGGTGGCGTACGAGGCGCCGGGCCCCACCCGCAGCATCAGCAGCATCCCGGCGGCGCACAGCAGCGGTCCGACGGTGAGCGGGATACGCGGGCCGATCCGGTCGCCCAGCTCACCCGAGCGGGCGGAGAGCAGCAGCATCAGGGCGGTCGTGGGCAGCAGGGCCGTACCGGCGGCCAGCGCGGACCAGCCGACGACGACCTGGAGCTGGAGCGCGGCGAGGAAGAAGAACCCGCCGAACGCCGCGTACACGCACAGGGTGACCAGGTTGACGGCGGTGAACTGCCGGGAGGCGAAGATGTCGAGCGGCATCATCGGGTGCGGTCGGCGCTTCTCGACGAGGACGAACGCGACCGCGGCGGCCAGTCCCGCGACCGCGGTGACCGTGACGAGCAGGGACCCCTCACCGGCCTCGATCAGCGCGTACGTCACCAGGGCGAGGGCGACCGCGCCGAGCGCGGCGCCGAGGACGTCGAAGCGGCCCTCGTGCTCCCCGCCCGTCGACTCCGGTACGTGGCGGACGGCGACGGGGGCGCAGAGCAGGGCGAGCGGCACGTTGAGGAGGAACACCCAGCGCCAGCCGGGCCCGTCCACCAGCCAGCCGCCGACGAACGGTCCGACAGCCGCGCCGATGCCGCCGAAGCCGGACCACAGGCCGACCGCGCGGCCCCGGTCGTCGGGGTGGAAGGTGGCCTGGATGAGGGCGAGCGAGCCGGGGGTGAGCAGGGCGCCGCCGACGCCCTGGAGGGCACGGGCGGCGATGAGGACGCCGGCGTTCGGGGCGAGGCCGCACAGCAGGGAGGCCGCGGCGAACCACAGGACGCCGACGACGAACACCTTCCGCCGCCCGTACCGGTCGCCGAGCGCCCCGCCGAGCAGGATCAGCCCGGCCAGCGTGACCATGTAGGCGTTGACGGTCCACTGGAGGGCGGCGAGGTCGGCGTCGAGGTCGCGGCCGATGCGCGGGAGGGCGACGTTGACCACGGTGGAGTCCAGCAGCGCCATGCTGGAGCCGAGGACCGTGGTGAGCAGGATCCACCTGCCCTGCGGGGAGGCCAGCCGGACGTCGGGCATACGGCGAGCATACGGAAGGAGCCCGGTACCGCGTGCGGTACCGGGCTCCCACGTCCACGCGGTGCTACTTCAGGCGGGTGCCCGTGGAACGCAGGTTCTGGCAGGCCTCCACGACGCGGGCCGACATCGACGCCTCGGCCAGCTTGCCCCAGGTGCGCGGGTCGTAGGTCTTCTTGTCGCCGACCTCGCCGTCGACCTTCAGGACGCCGGCGTAGTTGCGGAACATGTGGTCGACGACCGGACGGGTGAACGCGTACTGGGTGTCGGTGTCGATGTTCATCTTCACGACGCCGTTCTCCAGCGCGGTGAGGATCTCCTCCGGGGTGGAGCCGGAGCCGCCGTGGAAGACGAAGTCGAACGGCTGGGAGCCGGCCGGCTTGCCGTACTTGGCGGCGACGCCCTCGTTGAGCTCCTTCAGCAGCTCGGGGCGGAGGACGACGTTGCCCGGCTTGTACACGCCGTGCACGTTGCCGAAGGACGCGGCGAGCAGGTAGCGGCCCTTGTCGCCGAGGCCGAGGGCCTCCGCGGTGCGGACGGCGTCGTCGACCGTGGTGTAGAGGGAGTCGTTGATCTCGTGCGAGACGCCGTCCTCCTCGCCGCCGGTCGGGGTGATCTCGACCTCCAGGATGATCTTCGCGGCGCGGGCGCGCTCGAGGAGCTCCTGGGCGATGGAGAGGTTGTCGGCGAGGGTCTCCGCGGAGCCGTCCCACATGTGGGACTGGAACAGCGGGTTGCGGCCGGCCTTGACGCGCTCCTCGGACAGCGCGAGCAGCGGGCGGACGTACCCGTCGAGCTTGTCCTTCGGGCAGTGGTCCGTGTGCAGGGCGATGTTGACGTCGTACTTCTCGGCGACGATGTGCGCGAACTCGGCGAGCGCGACCGCGCCGGTCACCATCTCCTTCTTGTGCTGGCCGCCCAGGAACTCGGCGCCGCCCGTCGAGATCTGGACGATGCCGTCGCTCTCCGCCTCGGCGAAGCCGCGCAGTGCCGCGTGCAGGGTCTGGGACGAGGTGACGTTGATGGCCGGGTAGGCGAACTTCTCCGCCTTCGCCCGGTCGAGCATCTCGTTGTAGACCTCGGGAGTTGCGATGGGCATCTGTCCGCTCCTTAAGCGTGCGGTGTGGCGTACTGCGTTACTGCGTACGGTCGGCCCTGACCTGGAACCTTGGATGCGACGTCGTTGTCGGGGCCATCTTCCCAGACTTGCCCGTCCGGTCGACGGCGCAGGTCAAGTCGTTATGCAGCGAGATGTCGGGCCCGGTGGCCTCAGTCGAGGCCGAGCTCGTCCTTGGCGTAGGCGAACAGGTACGGCACCCCGGCGCCCTCCTGGATCTTCTCGGCGGCGCCGGTCGCCCGGTCGACGATCGTCGCGACGGCCACGACCTCGGCCCCGGCCTCGCGCACGGCCTCGACGGCGGTGAGCGGGGAGCCGCCGGTGGTGGAGGTGTCCTCGACGACGAGGACGCGGCGGCCCTTGATGTCCGGGCCCTCGACGCGCCGCTGCAGCCCGTGCGCCTTGGCGGCCTTGCGGACGACGAAGGCGTCCAGCTTCCGGCCGCGCGCGGCGGCGGCGTGCAGCATGGCGGCCGCCACCGGGTCGGCGCCCATGGTCAGCCCGCCCACCGCGTCGAACTCCAGCCCCTCGGTCAGGTCCAGCAGCACCTGCCCGACCAGGGGGGCGGCCTCGCCGTCGAGGGTGATGCGGCGCAGGTCGACGTAGTAGTCGGCCTCCAGACCGGAGGAGAGGGTCACCTTGCCGTGCACCACGGCCTTGTCCTTGATCTGCTGCAGCAGCGCGCCGCGTACTTCGCTCATGGCAGCCAGCTTAGAGGCGGGTCCAGGTCCAGGTGGTCGAGGCCTCCAGCGGCTCCAGCGGGGTGACCAGGCGGGGGTGGGTGTTCAGCCCGTTCGGCGGCCCGGTCTGCGGTTCCACGCAGACGGCCTCGCGCTGCTCGTCGTAGACGACGACCCACTCCTCCCGGCTGGTCACCTTCAGCTCCAGCCGCCCAGGCCAGGTGAGGGTGACGTCGACGCCGCCGGGCATCCCGAAGCAGTCGTCCCACGGTCCGGGCTTCGGGTCGATCCGGCGGCCCGTCGGCAGGTGGTCGTCGCCCCGCTCCTCCTGCCAGGCGGGCGCGAAGCCGATCGTGACGTCCTCGCCGCCGAGGTTGCGGTTGAACCACGGGTGCCAGCCGATCTGCGCCGGGAAGGACGACTCGTACGTCTCCACGCTCATCGTCAGCGTCAGGGAGTCCCCGGTCAGCGCGATCTGCTGGGTGACCCGCCCGGGGTACGGCCAGGGCTCGACGAGGTCGTACGTGAGCACGGCCTCGTCGGTGCTCGTGCGGGCGGTGCGCCAGGCGGCGTCCCGGGCGGTGCCGTGGATGGCGTTCGGCGGGGCGTTGAGCGGCATCCGGTGCACGGTCGCGCCGTCCCGGAACCGTCCGTCCCGGATCCGTCCGCACCAGGGCACCATCGGGAAGCACCCGAACCGCTCCCCCTGCCGCAGCAGCTCGACGCCCCCGACCCGCAGCCCTCCGACCCGCCCGCCGTTCCCCGGCAGCACGGTCACCTCCGCGTCACCCGCGGTCAGCGTGATCTCTCCGTCACTCACGCGACGACCCTACTGGGACGACCGACAACACGCCGCCCTCCGCAAGCACTCCCCGCCCTCCGCGGGCAGTCGTGCCGCAGGGCGGCACGGGTGGGCGCGACGGCACCCCGCAAGCACCGGGCCGCGCAAACACCCCCCGCCCAGCCCCCAGCGCAACGGCACCCCGCCCTCCGCGGGCAGTCGTGCCGCAGGGCGGCACGGGTGGGCGCGACGGCACCCCGTAAGCACCGGGGCGCGCAAACACCCCCCGCCCGGCACCGACACAACGGCACCGACACAACGGCAGCTCAGTGACGCCTACGCAGCGCCCTGACCGCGACGACCACCGACGCCACCGCCAACGCCGCCGCAGGCGCGGCCCAGCGCAGAGGTGTCGCGGAGGCGACGGTCTGCGGCGCGGGAACGGGCGCGTAGCGCCCGCGCGGCGGTGCGTGGTCCACCTCCTCCGCACTGCGGCCGATCATCGTCCGCCGGGCATGCGCCGCCTCGGCCACGGAGTCACCCTCGTCGAGGGAGGACGACGGAATCTCCACGTCGAAGACGGACGGCGACACGTCCTCCACCTCCGGAGCATCCGACGGAACATCCTCCCCCTCCGAAGCAGCCGGCAGCGGAGCGTCATCCGCATCCGGCGTGGTCTCGAAGTCGGTCGTGGCCCGCGGTTCGAAGTCCCCCGTCGACAACAACTCGGGCGACTCCGGTTCGCCGGATCCCCGCTCCGCCGCGTCGGCCCCCAGGTTCTCCGCGAAGCGGTCCAGCAGGCGGGACACCGCCGAGGCCACCGCGTCCGCCGGGAAGTCCGTGATCCGGCCGTCGGCCGTCGCCGTCCCCCCGACCGTGAGGGCGGTACCGCCCTCCACGGACCGCAGCGCGAGCCGCAGCGCGAGCCGCACCGAGCCGCTGCCGCGCGCCTCCGCCGCCTCGCCCTCGACGGCGTAGGAACCGTCGTCCCGCGCGGAGACCCGTACGGCACCCCGGTAGGTGACGGAGTGGCCGCCGACGCGGACCTTCAGCCGCCCGGCGACGGGATCCGCACCCGCGTCGTGCTGGAGCCCGGGCACCGCCCGGGCGACCCGCGCGGGGTCGTCCAGCACCTCCCTGAGCCGCTCCGTCTCGACCGGAACGAACGCCTCGTGCTCCATGAGTGCGGAGCCTACCCACGCGACGCCGGACCGCACCTCGGTCGGCGGGAAGTCGCGGTGCGTCGACGCGGAACGCGGTAAGGGGCTCAGTCGGTGTACCGGGGGTGCACCAGTGTGGACGGCGGCAGACCGGTGACCCGGGTGCGTTCCGCCGCCCGGACGCCGGACGCGAGGGAGGTGTCGGTGAGCGTGCGCGGACGCGGCCCGGCGGGGTCGAGGCGCGGTACCGGGGCGTTCCGGGCGGCCAGCACGAACCCCCAGTCGCGGTGGGCGTGGGCGGTGGCCGTGGCCCCCCGGTCGGGCCCGGCGGCGAAACCGGCCCGTCGGCCGCTCACCCGGTACGCGGCGGTACGCAGTCCCGCCGCGCGGAGCGTCGCGTCCACCGTCCAGAAGTCGCGGGGGCGGGACTCCACCGCGCCCCCGTGCACCACGAGCCGCCCGCCGGGCGCCAGCACCCGCCGGGCCAGCCCGTAGAACTCCTGCGCGTACAGCTTGGTGCTCGCGGTGATCCCGGGGTGCGGCAGGTCCGAGACGACGACGTCGTACGCCGCCGGGGGCACCCCGCGCAGCCAGTCGAAGGCGTCCGCGGTGGTCACCCGTACGCGCGGGTCGTCGAGGGCGTGCGCGTTCAGCGCGGACAGTGCCGGATCGCGGCGCGCCAGCTCCACCACGCCCGCGTCGATCTCGACGACGTCGACCCGGCGCACGCCGGTGTGGCGCAGCACCTCGCGGACGGCGAGCCCGTCACCGCCGCCGAGGACCAGGACGCGGGTGTGCGGCCCGCGCATCGCGGGGTGCACCAGTGCCTCGTGGTACCGGAGTTCGTCCCGGCCGCTGACCCGCAGCCGTCCGTCGAGGAACAGGTTCAGGGGCCGCCCGTCCCGCCCGCCGGTGAGCAGCACCTCCTGGACGTCGGTCCGCAGGGCCACGCGTACGTCGGAGCCGTACATGGCGTGCCGGGCGGCCCGCTCGAAGTCGTCGACGAGGACGGCGCCCGAGGCGAGGACCACGAGCACGCACGCGTTGACGGCCGTCAGCAGCCGGCGGGCGCGCCGCGTGAGGTCCTGCCGGAACAGCCCGAGCACCAGCGCACCGCCGACGACCGCGTTGACCGCGCCGGTGATCAGCGCGCCGGTCAACTGGCCGAGCAGCGGCAGGAGGAGGAAGGGGAAGGCGAGCCCGCCGACGAGCGCGCCGACGTAGTCCGCGGCGGACAGGTCGGCCACCGCGCCCCCCGCGTCCTGCCGGCGGATCCGCTGGATCAGCTCCATCAGCAGCGGCACCTCGGCCCCGATCAGCAGCCCGGTGGCCAGGGAGAAGGCGACCAGCAGCGCGCGCGGGCCGCTCGCCCACACCCCGCCCCAGTCGCCCGTCCAGGCGAACACGGCGTACAGCGCCATCGCGCTGCATCCGCCGACGAGGGCGAGGGCCGCCTCGACGGCGCCGAACCCGGCCGCCGCGTGCCGCCGCAGCCGTTTCGCGGCGAGGGACCCGATGCCCATCGCGAAGACCATCACGGACAGCACGACCGACGCCTGGGTGACCGAGTCGCCCATCAAGTACGCGGCCAGCGCGACCAGTTCCAGCTCGTACACCAGTCCGCAGGCCGCGCAGACGAACACGC
Organism: Streptomyces sp. NPDC018964; assembly: GCF_044390325.1. Taxonomy (NCBI): domain Bacteria; kingdom Bacillati; phylum Actinomycetota; class Actinomycetes; order Kitasatosporales; family Streptomycetaceae; genus Streptomyces; species Streptomyces sp. NPDC018964. The sequence goes on along the minus strand of NZ_JBIRYZ010000010.1, from coordinate 192,733 downwards.
CCGCGAGGACCAGGAACCGCCCGGTGCTCTGGCGCACCGGCAGCCGCAGCACACTCCCCGCCTCGCCGACGGGGCCGCTCCGCCCGTCCCGGGACTGCGTGGAGCCGGGCGGTGCGGGGGCCTGCGGTTCGATCACCTCAGTGACGTTACGTCACTCTCTCACCGCTCCACGTCACCCACACGTGTGGTCTTTGTTTATGTCTGCCTGACATTGGTACGAGCAACGACCTGCCCAGCCGACCCCACACCACCGACCCCGCACCACCGCCGGCCTCACACCGCCGCCCTCACCCGCACCCCCACCCTCGTCCGCGTCGCCACCAGCTGCCCGTCCTGCGGGTAGGCGTGCCAGGTCCGCCAGTGCACCTGGCCCTCGTGGCACTGGGCGAGCATCGCCGTGAACGCGTGCGGACTGCCGGGGAAGACCCCGGCGAGACCCTGCGGATGGTCGGACACCAGGGCCAGCAGCTCCTGGGCACGGCCCGCGAAGGACCCCGGGGAGAGCACCTCCACCCGGGCGGCGAACTCGTACTCCCAGTCGTCCACCCGCTTGGCCACGCCCAGTGGAAGCGGCGTACTGCTGCCCGGAATGCACGCCACCGTCTCCGAGCAGAGACCCCGCTCCTCCTCGAGCAGCACCTGGTGGGACGCCCCGAGCAGCCTCAACTGAACCTTTCTTCCGCCGAGTTCGAGGTCGAGCGCGGCCAGCGCGGGAAGCGGCTCGCGCCCCAGGGCCCAGGCGAGGTCGGTCGCGCGCGTATCGGAGTAGGCGGTGTTCAGGGTCGTGAGCATGGATCGGCTCCGCAAGCACACAAGGAGAGGGAGATGAAGGGGTCCGCGCACCCCGGTCGCACCGGAGAACTCGGCCCGTCGGGCCCGTCAGCCCGGTCACCCGGCCGGAAGACGGGTCCGCGGGAAGTCCGAGAGCTGAGTCGGTGATTTATAGGCAATCATGAAATGTGGTGCCACCACAGCGTTTTTCCCTAACTTCGTGGGCTTTCCCTCCCCTGGGGGGCTCCCCAGTTCAACTGTTCACCCCCGGCGCACGCCCCGAAGTGATGACGCACGCCGGTGCGCCGCGTCCCGGAACGGCACAGCGGGGCCCGCCCCAGGCGCGGACCCCGCTGTCGCGGATGCGTCGTCCCCCGCGGGGGGAGGCGAGCTGCCCCGTGTCAGCCGCCTCCCCCGCCGCATCCGCCGCCCCCGCAGGACGACCCGCCTCCGCAGGACGAGCCACCCCCACAGGACCATCCCCCACCGGAGCTCGACGACGAGTGGGACCCGCCGCTGCCTCCACCGCCCACCCACCAGCTGCCGCGACGGTCGGCGCCCACCCGCCGCGCGGGCCGGCGCGCGGCGCTCACGACCGCGACCAGCAGTACGAAAAGCGCAACCAGGATGATGCCGACAACCATGGCGTCACCCTCCTCTCGTTCCCCCGTGATCCCCGAAACGGCCCCCGTGGGCGCCTCGCTCACGCGTGTGACCGGGAGATGCCCTCCGCCCGCGCGGCCCAAAGCAGAGTTGAGGAACTCCAGAGCTTCGGCGCAGGATGACCGCCATGACCTCCAGCGCGCGCCCCCTCCTGAACCGCCGGCTCGCCGAGTTCGGGACGACGATCTTCGCCGAGATGTCCGCCCTGGCCCTGCGGACCGGATCCATCAACCTGGGCCAGGGCTTCCCCGACACCGACGGCCCCGAGGAGGTCAGGGAGGCCGCCGTACGGGCCCTGCGGGACGGCCGCGGCAACCAGTACCCGCCGGGCCCCGGCGTCCCCGAGCTGCGCACCGCCGTCGCCGCGCACCAGAAGCACCGTTACGGGCTCTCGTACGACCCCGACACCGAGGTCCTGGTCACCGCCGGCGCCACGGAGGCCATCGCGGCCGCCCTGCTCGCGCTGCTGGAACCCGGCGACGAGGTGATCGCCCTGGAGCCGTACTACGACTCCTACGCGGCCTGTATCGCCATGGCCGGCGGCCGGCGCGTCCCCGTCACCCTCCGCCCCCACGAGGGCCGCTTCCGCCTCGACCTCGACGAGCTGCGCGACGCCGTCACCGACCGCACCCGCCTGCTCCTGATCAACACCCCGCACAACCCGACCGGCACCGTCCTCACCCGCGAGGAACTGACCGCGATCGCCGAACTGGCGGTCGAACGCGACCTGCTCGTCGTCACGGACGAGGTCTACGAACACCTGGTCTTCGACGACGCCGAACACATCCCCCTGGCCGGCCTCCCCGGCATGCGCGACCGCACGGTGACCATCTCCAGCGCCGGCAAGACCTTCTCCTTCACCGGCTGGAAGGTCGGCTGGGTCACCGGCGCCCCCGGCCTCGTCGCCGCCGTGCGCTCGGCCAAGCAGTTCCTGACGTATGTCGCCTCCGGGCCCTTCCAGTACGCCGTGGCCGAGGCCCTGTGCCTGCCCGACCCGTACTTCGCGGACTTCCGCGCGGACATGCTGGCCAAACGGGACCTGCTCGCGGGCGGCCTGGAACAGGCAGGCTTCACGGTCTTCCGCCCGGCCGGCACGTACTTCATCACCACCGACATCCGCCCCCTCGGCGAGACCGACGGTCTCACCTTCTGCCGTGCGCTGCCGGAGCGCTGCGGGGTGGTCGCGGTCCCCAACGCGGTCTTCTACGACCACCGCGAGCAGGGCGCACCCTTCGTCCGCTTCGCCTTCTGCAAGAAGGCCGACGTCCTCCACGAGGCAGCCGACCGCCTGCGACACCTTTCGACCTGATCCCGCGTCGCCGGAGTCCGCCGTCAGCGGGCGCCCGCCTCTGGCTCCGGGTGCGGGAGTTCGTCGAGGTCGAGGGTGAAGGTGCGGCCGTCGGCCAGGGGGATGGGGAGCTTGCCCGTGCCGTACTTGTGGGTGTGCGCGGCGATGTAACCGGTGGCAGTCGGCTGGGTGTGAAGGACGACCTCCTGGGCGTAGGGATCCACGACCAGGTAGATCGGGATGCCGTAGCGGCCGTACTTCGCGGTGCAGTCGTCGTAGTCCTTGCGCGCGGACGAGGTCGAGACGACCTCGGAGATCAGCAGGACGTCCTCGAAGCTGTAGCGCTTGCCTTCCTTGCGTGCGTCCTCGCGCAGGATCGCCAGGTCGGGGGCGGAGTTCTCATCGGCGGGGAAGTCGATGTAGACGTCCGAGACGGTCTTCGCGTGGCGTCCGAGGGACACGAACGTGTCGTACTGCATCGACTTGATCGTGCTGGAGTGCTCGAAGCTCCGCGGAGCCATGATCACCTTTCCGTCGGCTCCGAACAGGACCGTGTATCCCTCGGGGAGCTCGGTGCGCATGATCGCGTCGACGCTCACGAACGGCTCCTTACCGTGTGCGTTCAGGATACGGCGGACAGTGCCGCGTCACCGGGCCCAGCGGTGCGGCCCATCACCGGTCCGAACAGGCTGTGCGGCCCACTCACCTCCGGTACCGGTACCGGAGGTCCGCGGCTGGGCCTGTCCGCACGGCATGGGAAAAGGGAGGCCGATTCAGCCCTTCCGCGACACGACGTCCGAGATCGCGGTCGAGGAAGAACTCAGGCGGCAAGGCGCACCACTGCCCTGCACAGCGCGTCCACCTGCTCGGGGGTCATGTCGAAGTCGTACGCGATGTCCTCGACGCTCTCCCCGGCCTCCCAGAGGTCGGTGATGGCCTTGACCGCGACGCGGTTGGCGGCCACGACGGGTCGCCCGTGCCCGAACCTCGGGTCGATCACGACGGGGACGGACTCCGGGTACTGCCTGAGCCGCAGGCTGGTGGGGAAGTCGTCGTCGGGCTCCCAGTTCAAGTAGCGGAGGTAGCCGGAGACCACCTCGTGGATGGGCGCCTGACCGTCCCGGGCCCTGCGAAGATCCCCCAGCCCGTGCTCGACGAAGATGTCCACACCGTCCGTCGCGATCCGCTTCGAGACAAGACCATAAGGGGTGTCGAAGGCGTCCCGTACGGCGGTGGCCGCTTCCCTGATCTCACTCATCCGCAGCCCCAGGGTGCGGAGGGAACGGAGAACGTGCGCCTCGGCCACCGCGATGAACGGCACCGAGGGCTGTCCCTTGCGCAGTGGCTCCACTTGGTGGACCAGCGGCGCCCCGGCGGCCCTGCCCTTCAGCCACGAGATGAGCGTCGACTGCGGGATCTCCAGGTAGGAGGCCGTTTCCGCGGGGGTCAGGAGTCCGTCCTTGAACCGGTCGGTCATGCCCCACCTCCTCCGTCTGTCGAATCCGCTGCTCGATTTCGCATCGTCGCACATCGAGTTTCCCGTCCGGGTCCGATCGCACACCCGCCCGTCGGCTCAGCAGGCGGCAGGGAGACGGTCTCCCGACCGGCAGCTCCGGCACTGTCCGGGTTCCGGTGCGCGGAACGCCCTGTCGCAGCCGTCGCAGATCTGGAAGGGGAAGACGGTGGGGCGTTCGTCTCGGTGGGCCGGCGAGGACGGTGGGACGGGCAGCGGTGTCTCGCGCAGGCGGTAGGCGAGGATGCCCGCCGGACGGGTCAAGAAGTGATCGGGAAGGCCCTCGGTCAGCAGCTTGACGATCCGCACCCTCCCCAGTCCCGCCGCGAGCCACCGGGAGACGGCCGGCGCCAGCCGTGCGGCCTCCCGCACGGACAGGACGATGCGGGGGTCGACCCGTTGCAGCGCGGCAAGTACGGCGAGCGCCTGGGGGTCGGCGTCGGCGAGGGACGGCGTCGGCTCCGTTTCGACGGGCCGCGGGATCTCCGGCACGGCCGCGGCCGGTGCGGTGGCGGGCCGCTTCCGGGGGCCTCGCGGGGCAGGTGGCTCAGGCGGCCCCTCCGGGGCCGGGTCCGGGTCGCCGCCGCCCGGTACGTCGTAGAAGTAGGTCCGGGTGCGGATCTGCCCGGTGGGCAGGCGCTCGCGGCGGCGTTCCAGGTACCCGGCGGCTTCCAGCTCCCGCAGGGCCCGGGAGATGAGGATCTCGCCCTCGGTGAAGTGCGCGCACAGGGCGGCGATGCTGACGGGGGTGCTCTCGGGGAGGGAGAGGATGTATACCGCGACGCCGATGGTGACCGCGCTGCCGCGCCGCTGGGCAAGGGCGTTGGAGATCACGGTGAAGTCGGCGGTGAGGCGGGTGCGGACGTGGATCACACCGGAGGTCGGAGCTCCGGCGCGGGCGCGCAGGCGCGCGTTAGACTGCGAGTCAGCCATCGGGAAGGGTCTGCTTCCTGGTCGGTCAGGCCCTCGTTCCAGGACGGCAATCCTGGGCGGGGGCTGTATTTGTTCACGCTCGTTGCGGTGAACGTAACCGCCCGCATTCCGCGCCTGCAAGCCGGTCACTCTCACGAGTGACGCCCGCCTTCCGGCCGGGAGGGTGGGTGGGCGGGTAGTTCTTTCCCCGGTTCTTTGGGGAGGTCAGTGGCCCACCGGAACCTCGCGGACGAGGCACCGGCGGACCCGTACAAGGGCCTGCGACCGGTGCCCCGTTGACTCAGACGCGGTGGCGCCCGGCCTTCAGTCCGCCTATGAAGGCCGTCCAGGAGACGGCTTCGAAGCACAGCGCCGGACCATGCGGGGCCTTGCTGTCACGGACGGGGACGACGGCTCGGAACCCGTCGGCCACCTCCACGCAGTCGCCGCCCGCCTGGTTGCTGTAACTGCTCCTGCGCCAGACGACGCCGGTCGGATCAGGACGGGACCTTTGCTCCACAGTGGTCGTCCTCTCAGACGCGGTGGCGATCGGCCTTCAACTCGCCCATGAAGGCGGCCCAGGAGATGGCTCCGAAGCACAGCGCCGGACCGTACGGGGCCTTGCTGTCACGGACGGGGACGACGGCTCGGAACCCGTCGGCCACCTCCACGCAGTTGCCACCTTCCTGATTGCTGTAGCTGCTCTTGCGCCACACGGCGGCGTTCAGATCGGGATGGGACTTTCGCTCCACGGTTGTAGCCCTCCATCACGGATCGGATCATGTCGAACGACATGAGCGGGGGCAGAGCTGCCGCCCGCAGCCGATCGTAGGTCAGCCCGAGAATCCCGACCTCGTCCGGATCCTCGATGAGTTGGCCGTAGTGCGCGCCTTCCTTGTAGGCGACCTCTGATCCGTCCGGCATGGTGAGAATCGTGAGCGATCCGCCCATGGCCTCGTGCTCACCTTGGTCGAACGGCAGTACTTGCACGGCGATGTGGCACTCCTCCGTAGCTCCGAGCAGCCACTCCAACTGCTCGCACATCACCGGCCGGCCGCCGACCAGACGCCTGATAACCGCCTCGTCGAGGACCACCCACAACTCGGGTCGGTCAGGCGCACCAAGGCGCTTCTGCCGCTCCATGCGAGCGCTGACCCGCTCTTCCAACTGCTCTTTATTACCGAGCGTTCGACCAACTGTCAGCACAGCGCGTGCGTATGCCTCGGTCTGCAACAAGCCAGGGACCACATGAGCCGCGTACTCGCGGATGTCCACCGCCCACTCCGAGTACTCCATGAACTTCCGTGACCAGTCCGGAAACGCCTCCCGGTACACGTACGGTCAGAGCTCGACGAGCAGATCGTCCGCCCCGAGGGCGGCATCCAACGCTCGCGCCAGTTCCAGCGTCGGTTTCGCCCCGTACGCCCGCTCGATCTGTGTGATCCGGGTGCTCACCACGTGCGTTCTGGCGCCGAGTTCGGCCTGGGTGAGTCCGGCCGCCGTACGGAGCCTGCGTACCCGTGCGCCGAACAGCGCCGCCATCGACACACTGGGGTCAATTGCGTTGGCCAAAGCGTCACTTCCGTTCCTTATGGCCTGAAAGGTAATGCTGCGCCCTCTGTTGAGCGTAAAGCGATCGGACGAACCTTGGGTACGGAACGTGATGACTCGTGTACGCCACGAGATGACCCGAGCTCGACAGAGAAGGACGGACCAAGCCGTGCTCACAGGAACGACCACCTCGGCTGCCGCACAGTTCACCTCCTCACCGCGCGGCGCACAGCTCGCCCGGCGTTTCGCCGTCCGGTGCATGGAGGCGTGGGGTCATCCGCCCGCGTCGGACGTGTCGTGCGCGGTCGCCCTCGTCGTCGGAGAACTCGCGGCGAACGCCGTACAGCACGGCCGGGTGCCCGGACGTGACGTCGGCCTGCGGCTCGCCCTCGACGCGGCGGCGGGCCTGGTGCGGGTCGAGGTGGCGGACGCCGCCGCCACGAAGCTGCCGCCCGCGTCCGCGCCCTCGTCATCCCCCGAGAGCGAGTCCGGCCGGGGACTGCTCCTGGTGGAGGCCCTGGCCGTGCGCTGGGGGTGGGCGCCGCGCCGGCCCGTGGGCAAGACGGTATGGGCAGACGTACCCGTGGAAGGGCTCGCCCTTGAGTGAGCGGCCCCGGTCCCCGCGGTCTCACGGTTGCCTCATCACACAACTGACGTACAATTTTCTGTACGTATAGGAGGTCGATCGTGAAGACCATGTCGTATTCCGAGTCGCGCGCACGGTACGCCGAGGTGCTCAACTCCGTCACCGACGACCGCGAAGAGGTCGTCATCACCCGGGCCGGACACGAGCCGGTCGTCATCGTCTCCCTCGAGGACTACGAGTCCTTGAAGGAGACGGCCTACCTGCTGCGAAGCCCGGCGAACGCCCGGCGGCTGCTCGCGTCCATCGACGAGCTGGAAAACGGTGGCGGCACCGTACGCGAGCTGACGACCGACGAGTAAAGGCCGCACATGAAGATCACCTTCTCCTCCCGCGCCTGGGAGGACTACACGTGGTGGCAGCTTCAGGACCGGAAGACCCTGAAAAGGATCAACACTCTCATCGCGGACATCGTCCGGAACGGCAACGAGGGCATCGGCAAACCGGAGCCGCTCAAGCACGGGTTCCGGGGTTACTGGTCACGCCGCATCAATGACGAGCACCGTCTGGTCTACAAGGTCGCCGAGGACGGCGTCCTGATCGCTCAGTGCCGCTACCACTACGAGAGCTGACAGAGAATTCCAGGCCGCGACCGCGCAGGTGACAGAGCCGGCCATGAAAGAGCCCGGCCCCGGTGGCCGACCGTGACGGTCGGTGTCCGGGCCGGGCTCTCCCCGCGCCCCGCCGCGTACGTCGCCGTACCCGCCGGAACGCCCTGCTCAGGGACGGACTACTCGTCGTCCTCGGGCTTGTCGTCCGCCTCGTTGACCTCCTGCTCGAGGCCGAGCTGCTCGACGAGCCACTTGTCGAACTCGATCGCGGCCCGCACCCAGCTGACCGTCGACGAGACGAAGTGCTCCAGGCTGACGCCCATGCCGATCAGCATCTGGGCCTCACCGATGAGACGGACCGTGCCGTCGTCATGCGTGTGGGTGTACACCTTGGGCCACAGCGTGCGCCGGTTCCAGTCGTCGACGGACTCGAGCAGCTGCGGCTTCTCGTCGATCTGGTGCGGCCGGTCGTAGAACGTCCGGACGGAGAAGATCTGCTGGTCGCCCTCACCGCGGAACATGAAGTAGGTGCGGAACTGCTCCCACGGCGCCGCGAGGTCACCCTCGTCGTCGACGACGTACTTGAGCTCCATCTGGTCGAGGAGCTGCTTCACGAGGTCCTGATCCGGGACGACGGGGCCCGCCGGTCCTTGGGGCTGCGGCTCGGGCTGGCCCCCGAAATTCGGAATCGAGGACGGGTCGATGGTCACCGTGAATTTCCCTTCGTACGGATTCCGCCATCCTCCCCCATGCGGGGAGGGGGGTGGCAAGCCCCGACGGGCCTGTCAGCCCTGGGCTGACTCGATCCGGTCACTGTCGGGGTACCCGGTACGGGTCGGGCCCAACGTTCCCAGGGGGAACATCGGGCCCGGAAACGGAACCGTCACTCAGAACTCAGAGTGTCTTGCCGGTGGCCGGTCCCACCAGCAGGCCGTCCTCGAAGCGGTCCACGCGGACCGTGTCGCCGTCCTTGATCTCGCCGGCCAGGATCGCCTTGGCGAGGCGGTCGCCGATGGCGGTCTGGACGAGGCGGCGCAGGGGGCGGGCGCCGTAGGCGGGGTCCAGGCCCTCCTCGGCGAGCCAGGCCAGGGCCTCGGGGGTGATGTCCAGGGCGAGGCGGCGGTCGGCGAGGCGGCGGGAGAGGGACTCCAGCTGGAGCTTCGCGATGCGTTCCAGCTCGGGCTTGGTGAGGGCCGAGAAGACCACCAGGTCGTCGAGGCGGTTGAGGAACTCGGGCTTGAAGGAGGCCCGGACCACCTCCAGGACCTGCTCCTTCTTCTCCACCTCGGTGGTGAGCGGATCCACCAGGTACTGGCTGCCCAGGTTGGACGTCAGCACCAGGATGGTGTTGCGGAAGTCGACGGTGCGGCCCTGGCCGTCGGTGAGGCGGCCGTCGTCGAGCACCTGGAGCAGGATGTCGAAGACCTCGGGGTGGGCCTTCTCCACCTCGTCGAGGAGGACGACGCTGTACGGCCGCCGCCGCACCGCCTCGGTGAGCTGGCCGCCCTCCTCGTAGCCGACGTAGCCGGGGGGCGCGCCGACGAGGCGGGCCACGCTGTGCTTCTCGCTGTACTCCGACATGTCGATGCGGACCATGGCCCGCTCGTCGTCGAAGAGGAAGTCGGCGAGGGCCTTCGCCAGCTCGGTCTTGCCGACGCCCGTCGGGCCGAGGAAGAGGAAGGAGCCGGTGGGGCGGTCGGGGTCGGCGATGCCGGCGCGGGAGCGCCGTACGGCGTCGCTCACCGCCCGCACGGCCTCGGTCTGGCCGATGAGGCGCTTGCCGAGCTCGTCCTCCATGCGGAGCAGCTTCTGGGTCTCGCCCTCCATGAGGCGGCCGGCCGGGATGCCGGTCCAGGAGGCGACGACGTCGGCGATGTCGTCGGCGCCGACCTCCTCCTTGACCATGGTGTCCCTGGCCGCCTCCTCCTCGGCCTCGGAGGCGGCCTCCAGGTCGCGTTCCACGGCGGGGATCTCGCCGTAGAGGAGTTTGGAGGCGGTGTCGAAGTCACCGTCGCGCTGGGCGCGTTCGGCCTGGCCGCGCAGGTCGTCGAGCTTCTCCTTCAGTTCGCCGACCCGGTTGAGGGACTGCTTCTCCTTCTCCCAGCGGGCGTTGAGGCCGCGCAGTTCCTCCTCCTTGTCGGCGAGGTCGCGGCGCAGCTTGTCCAGGCGTTCCCGGGAGGCGGCGTCGGTCTCCTTGCCGATCGCCATCTCCTCCATCCTCAACCGGTCGACGGCGCGCTGGAGTTCGTCGATCTCGACGGGCGAGGAGTCGATCTCCATGCGGAGGCGGGAGGCGGCCTCGTCGACGAGGTCGATGGCCTTGTCGGGGAGGAAGCGGGAGGTGATGTAGCGGTCGGAGAGGGTGGCGGCGGCGACGAGGGCGCTGTCGGCGATCTGGACCTTGTGGTGGGCCTCGTAGCGGCCCTTGAGGCCGCGGAGGATGGCGATGGAGTCCTCGACGGTCGGCTCGGCGACCAGCACCTGCTGGAAGCGGCGTTCGAGGGCCGGGTCCTTCTCGATGCGTTCGCGGTACTCGTCGAGGGTGGTGGCGCCGACCATGCGGAGTTCGCCGCGGGCGAGCATCGGCTTGAGCATGTTGCCGGCGTCCATGGCGGAGTCGCCTCCGGCGCCCGCGCCGACGACGGTGTGGAGTTCGTCGATGAAGGTGATGACCTGGCCGTCGGAGTCCTTGATCTCGGCCAGGACGGTCTTCAGGCGTTCCTCGAACTCGCCCCGGTACTTGGCGCCGGCGACCATGGCGCCGAGGTCGAGGGCGACGAGCCGCTTGTTCTTCAGCGACTCGGGGACGTCGCCCTTGACGATGCGCTGGGCGAGGCCCTCGACGACGGCGGTCTTGCCGACGCCGGGCTCGCCGATGAGGACGGGGTTGTTCTTGGTGCGGCGGGACAGCACCTGGACGACGCGCCGGATCTCCTGGTCGCGTCCGATGACGGGGTCGAGCCTGCCCTCGCGGGCGGAGGCGGTGAGGTCGGTGCCGAACTTCTCCAGGGCCTTGTACTGGCCCTCGGGGTCGGCGGTGGTCACCCGGCGGGCTCCGCGGGCCTTCTGGAAGGCGTCCTGGAGCTTCTTGGCGGTGGCGCCCTGCCGGGCGAGGACCTCGCCGGCGGCTCCGCCCTTGGCGGCGATGCCGATGACGAGGTGTTCGGTGGAGAGGTACTCGTCGCCGAGGTCGCGGGCGCGGGACTGGGCGTCCGCGATGACGGCGAGCAGTTCACGGTTGGGCTGGGGCGGTGCGACGGTGGACCCGGTGACGCTCGGCAGTCCGGCGAGGATGCGCTCGGCTCCGGAGCGTACGGCGGCCTGGTCGGCGTCGACCGCGGCGAGCAGGTCCGTGATGTTCTCGTTCTCCTGCCCGGCGAGCAGGGAGAGCAGCAGGTGGGCGGGGGTGAGGTCGGGGTGTCCCTCGGTCACGGCCCGGTTGCCGGCGGCCTGCAGCGCTTCCCGGCTCCTGTTGGTCAGCTCGGCGTCCACGTATCCGTTCTCCTCCTTGCGGTGACCCTTCAGCCGCCTGCACGGCTGACTCGGTCAACGTACACAAACTTGAGTCTATTCCACTCAAGGTGAGTCCGGGAGGGTCACGGCGGCCGAGTTCCGGTCCACGACCACCCCGTACGCGGTGGATCCGGGCGATCCGGACGCCTCGCACCTCGGTTTCCGACGCGAGAAGACCCGTGCGCACCGACCGCCCTCCACCCGGACGACGCCCCGCACCTGGTACCCGTCGGGGTGACGTACGCCCCCGGGACGCGGATCGCTCAGGTGACCACCAGCGGGCCGAGCGCGAAGGCGCGCCGCGTACGGGCGGCGGGGGCGGAGGACGCGACCGCCACGGTCCGCCGGACCGACGACCGGCGGCGGGCGGCGCCGGAGGGGCGGGCGGACCGGGAACGGGGCACGGAGGCGGAGCAGCGGTACACGGAACACCACGGCCGACGGCAGGCGACACCGGAAGGACGGGCGGACCGGGAACGGGCCGCCGAGACGCAGCGGCGGCACACAGAACACCACGGGCGGACGCCGTGGCCGAAGCCGTCACGGGTGGCCGTCGGGATCGCGCTCACACGCGCGCCGGGCCGCCGGTGAGGCCGCCCGTACGGTTCGTACGCCGAGCGATGCCTTCCGGCCATCGCACGGCCGGGCCGATACCCGACATGTCCCGGAAAACTGCAGCGGCGTCACCGTGTTCAGGTCACGGTGACGCCGCTGCGGGGGGAAGCACCTGCGCGATCTTTTACGACGGGGGAATCGCGTCAGGCACTGCGGGGGGTGGCAGAGATGGTCCGGGGGGCGGGGGAGTCGGACTCCACCCGCCGGTGGTCCCGCTGGTCCAGGTTCACAAAGATCATTCCGTACCGGATGGCACACCGTACGGGCTTCGGCGCCCCTCTGGGCCGCCGCAGGCACCGGTACGCCCGTACGTCTCCGTCCTCGTCCCGCGTGACGACGACCGGCTCACCGAACACGGTCACCATCAACGAGTCACCGCTGTGGGGGATGGCGGTGACCAGGTCGATGAAGTGCCATCCGGAGCGGTAGGCGGTCGCCATCTCCCTGCGGAAGGAACGGTCGTCGGGTGGTGTGGTCATCACTCAGCCCCAACTGCTGTCGTCTGCGAGCAGGGGCACCGGGGAGCCCCAGCTGCTGTCCGGGGGCGTGGCCTTGGACACCACCACCGGCCCCCAGCTGCTGTCAGCCCGGACGTCGCCCTTCGTGCCGGCCAGGCCACTCAGCACTCCGAAGGCCATGACGGCAGAGAAGGCGGCGACAAGTACCGAGCGAAGCGTTCTCTTGCGCATAGTCGGCTTCGTCCTCACTCGAAATTCACCCTTCCCCCGTCAAGTACGACGATGGCTCATTCGGGCACGTCATGGCCACACAATCGGTGCATCATGTTCCTGCATGTTCAGGACCCTGGGGGGTGGAGATTTGACTACGAATCGGACCAATGAGGTACATCCCCATACGGTGACCGAACTGTGTGAGGCCGGCAGCCGCCTCTACGCCGACGCGCTGCGGGCGGGCCGCGTCCCCCGCGCGGACGCGGAGTCCTCCCCCTGCCTGATGGAACTCGCCCTGCTGCACCCCGACCCGGACGACCCCACCTGGCTGCGCCCGGTCGCCCCGGCGGTGGCGCTCGCCCAGCGGCTCAACCCCCTGGAACGGGAGATCACCGAGCGCCGGCGGGCGTCGATCGAGCTCGCCGACGCCTTCGAGCCGTTCATGACCCTCAGCGCCCAGACCACGATGAGCACCCACTCGATGACGGTGCTGGAGGGGTTCGACCGGATCAACGCCGCCCTCGACCTGGCCACCTCCCAGTGCCGCTCCGAGATGCTCTCCGTCCAGCCGGGCGGCCGCCGCCTGGAGCACACCCTCACCCAGGCGCTGGAGCGCGACCGGCAGATGACCGAGCGGGGGGTGCGCATCCGGACCCTCTACCAGCACACCGCCCGGCACAGTCCCGAGACGCTGGCGTACGTGGCCCGGTTCGACACCGCCAAGGTGGAGTACCGCACCATCGACGAACTGGTGGAGCGGCTCATCATCTGCGACGAGACCGTCGCCTTCATCCCCACCCGCGACGACCGGCAGGTCGCCCTCGAGCTGCGCCACCCGGGGCTCGTCCGCTACCTGATCAAGGTCTTCGAGTTCATGTGGACCCGCGCGGTCTCCCTGAACGCGGGCGCCCCGTACGAACCGGCCCCCGACGGCCTCACCGACATCCAGCACTCCATCGCCAAACTGCTCGTCGAGGGCCACGTCGACGAGGCCATCGCCCGGCGTCTGGGCATGAACGTACGCACCTGCCGCGCCCACATAGCCAAGCTCGCCTCCGCCCTCGGAAGCGGCAGCCGCGCCCAGCTCGGCTATCTGATCGCGCAGTCGGGGATCCTCAAGCAGGAACCGTGAAGCCGAGGAGGTAAGGACCCCGCGTGACCGCGACCGCGCACCACCACGAAGCCGAGGACCTGTGCGACGCGGGTACCGAGCTGTACGCCCGGGCACTGCGTGAGGGCTCCGTGCCCGCCGAGGAGGCCGAGGAGACCCCCTGCGTGCTCGACTCCGGGCTGCTCCAGCCCTCCCTCGACGATCCGGGACGGCTGGTCCCCGTCGCGCCGACGGTCGCCCTGCACCGGCTGCTGCGGTCCTCCGGCGAACGCGTCGCGGCGGAGCGGCGGCGCGAGGCACGGCTGGCCGAGGTCTTCCAGCCGCTCCTGCGGACGGGCGAACCGGCCGTGGAGCCGCACGCCTCGTCGCTCCGTGTCATCAGCGGCTCGGACCGGATCAACGGCGCCATCCTCGAGGCACTGGCGCAGGGCACGGGGGAACTCCTCGCCATGCAGCCCCCCAGCAACTACCACACCTCCGAGACAGCGCGGGCGGCCCAGGCCGCCGCCCTCGTCCGCGACCAGGAGTTCCTCGACCGCGGCGGCCGGATCCGCGTCCTCTACCCGCACACGCAGCGCCACATCCCCCTGGTCGTCGCCCGGTACGAGCGGTTGAACGGCGACGCCGAGGCACGCACCCTGGACGAGGTCGCGGGCCGTCTGATCGTCATCGACCAGACCGTCGCCTACATTCCCGGCGACCCGGACGGACAGCGGAGCGTCGCGCTGGAGATCCGCCACCCGCCCATCATCAAATACCTGGTCAGTGTGTTCGACAGCTTCTGGCGGCTGGCCACCCCCATGCACCCCCGGCCGGTCGAACCGGCGGCCCTCAACGGCTTCACCGCCCGCCAACGGGCCGTCGCCCGCTTCCTGGTGGAGGGCCACACCGACTCCGTCATAGCGGACCGCCTCGGCATGAACATCCGCACCGCACGCGTCCACATCGCCAAACTCGCCGCGACGCTGGGCAGTCGGAGCCGGGCGGAGCTGGGCTACCTCATCGGACGGTCCGGGATCCTCGACCGGGCCGAATGACCGCCGGCCCCCGCGCCCCGTCCAGGCCCGCCTGGGCGATCCGCACCCCCAGCTGCGTACGGCTCGCCGCCCCCAGCGTCTCCGACAGGCGGGCGATGTGCGCCCGGCACGTCCGCACGCTGATGCCGAGCCGCTCCGCGATCACCGCGTCCTGGTGGCCCTCCGCCAGCAGCGCCGCGATGGACTGCTCGCGGTGCGAGATGCCCTCGATGCCGGTGTCGGGCAGCGGGGCGGTCAGCGGGATGGCGAGCCGCCACAGCCGGTCGAAGACCGTGCCCAGGTACTCCACCAGCGCCGGGTGGCGCAGCTCCAGCGCCATGGTGCGCTCGGCGTTGGCGGGGATGAAGGCGACCGTGCGGTCGAAGAGGATCAGTCGCTCGATCACCTCGTCCAGGGTGCGCGCCTCCACCGCGTCGCCCATCAGCTCCAGATAGCTGAGCAGCCCGTGCCCGTGCCGGGCGACGTGCGTGTACAGGTCCCGCATGCGCACGCCCCGGCCGCGCAGCGCCATCGCCCTGTGCAGGCCCTCCGACAGCTCCGCCTCGCGGCGGATGCCGCCGGGCTGGACGGTGAGCACCTCGGTGGCGCACGCCTGGGTCGCCTCGTCCATCGCGGCCTGGATGCGGGCCAGCCCGTCCAGCACCCGGATCGCCGGGCCCTCCGCCGCCGACGGCGAGGCGGGCAGCCGGCGGCCCAGGCCGGCGTACCGCTCGAAGGCCTCGACGGCCGACCCGACCCGGCGCTGACTCGCGCTCACCTCGTCGTACATCCCGCGCAGCAGCCGGGTCATGACCTCCTGCGGGGCGGTGGGGACGAGCCAGTCCATGTCGTCGGGATCGGGGTGCAGCAGGGCCAGTTCCAGCAGGCAGGGCACCGGCTCCGCGTCCCGGCGCGGCAGCCGTCCGCGCCGTACGGCCCGGGAATACACGCGATCCCCGGCCTCGCACAGTCGGTCAGCACCGTGTGGATGCCCGTCCGTCCCGCGCCCGGCCATCGCCCATCCCACCCCCGGTTCCGCCACTTTCCGCAGCGCAACTATGCGCGGCCACAACCGGCTGTGCAACACGGGCAGGGCCCGCCGCCGGTCAGGGGACCGGCGGGTGGCCGAATATCGACGGAGGCTGCCGGGGACCGGCTACTTCAGCTTGACCGCCTCGCAGGCCGCGGCGAACTCAGCGGTGCAGATGTCCGAGACGTCGTAGATCGAGTCGGCGACCACGGTGTCCTCGATGTTGTCCTTGGTCAGCGCGACCACGGGCACGAGCTGCGCCGGGATGTCCTTGGTCGTGGGGCTGTCCACCCGCTCGCGGGTCAGCGCGTCGAACTGGATGTCCTTGCCCTGGACCTTCGCCACGGCCATCTCCGCGGCGTTCTCGGCCTCGTCCGGGTAGGACTTGTACACGCTCATGTACTGCTCGCCGACGAGGATCCGCTGCACCGCCGCGAGGTCGGCGTCCTGGCCGGTGATCGGGGGCAGATCGGTCACGCCGGCGGCCTTCAGCGCCTTGACGATGCCGCCCGCCATGCCGTCGTTGGCGGAGTAGACCGCCTTGATGTCGCCCGCGCCGATCGCGTTGATCGCCTCGGCCATGTTGGCCTGGGCGTTCTCCGGCTTCCAGTCCTTGGTGTCGTAGGACTTGGCGATCGTCACCTTGCCCTTGAGCTCGGAGAGCGCGCCCGCCTTGAACTGCTTGGCGTTGGGGTCGGTCGACGCGCCGTTCATCATCACGATCTTGTCGGTGATGCCGGGTTCCCCGAGCGACTCCAGCAGGGAACGGGCCTGCACCTCGCCGACCAGCTCGTTGTCGAAGGAGATGTACGCGTCGATCGGGCCCTCGGCGAGACGGTCGTAGGCGATGACGGGGATGCCCGCGTCCTTGGCCTTCTGCACGCTGCCCGCGATGGCGTGCGCGTCGACCGCGTCCAGCACGATGACGTCGACCCGGTCGTCGATCATCTCCTGCATCTGGCTCGCCTGCTTGTCGGCGTCCGCCTCGGCGTTGGCGTACTCGACGGTGCCCTTCTTGTCGGTGAGCGACTCCACCTTCGTCTTGAAAATGGGGTAGTCGAACTGCTCGTACCGGGTGTTGGCCTTCTCCGGGAGCAGCAGCCCGACGGTGATGTCGTCGCCCTTGCCCGGGCTCGCGTCGTCGCTGCTTCCCGTCGCGTTGAGCACGCCGCATCCGGCGAGCATGACGGACATGGAGGTGGCGGCCACGGATATGGCGATACGACGCATGCGAGGGCTCACTTCAGGTGCGTTTTGGACGTGGGCACAGCTTTGCGGCCCATGTGACTGAAAAGCCAACGCTTCAGCCCCCACCGGCGTCAAGGTCGTCCGCTTAACGAGATGGACACGGCACGGTGTGCCGAACTCGTGAGAGACCCGCGGACGTCCGGCGGGGATCATCTGGACACGCAGCTACACGATAATCACACACGTGTGCGTGCATAAGCGGGGAGGCCCGGAGATCGAGACGATCTCCGGGCCTCCCGCGGCGCCTCACATCCGCGCCTCAGTCCTGCTGCTGCCGCTTGGGCCGCCACACCACCAGTGCGCTGGTCTGCTGCACCTCCTGGTAGGGCACCAGGTCACGGCGGTACGAGGCGTGCACCGCGGCCTCGCGCTGACGCATCGCCGCGGCCGCCCCGTCGAGGGCGCCCTCCAGTTCGGCCACGCGGGCCTGGAGGGCGGCGACCTGGTTCTCCAGTTCGATGATGCGCTTGATTCCGGCCAGGTTGATGCCCTCGTCCTGCGACAACTGCTGCACCTGGCGGAGCAGTTCGATGTCACGGGCCGAGTAACGGCGGCCCCGGCCGGCCGTGCGGTCCGGCGACACGAGACCCAGCCGGTCGTACTGCCGCAGCGTCTGCGGGTGCAGACCGGAGAGCTGGGCCGCCACCGAGATGACGTAGACCGGGGTGTCCTGGGTCAGTTCATACGGATTGCGTCGACGGCCGTCCATGCAGATCAAGCTCCCTTCGCGGCCTGGAACAGCTCCGCCCGCGGATCGTCGTCCGCGGTCGCCTCGCGATACGCCTCCAGCGCGTCACGAGCCTTCCCCGACACGTCCTTGGGAACACTCACCTCCACGGTGACCAGCAGATCACCGCGGGTGCCGTCCTTGCGGACCGCGCCCTTGCCCCGGGCCCGCATGGTGAGCCCGTTGGGCGTGCCCGGCGGCAGCTTCAGCGTGACCGGCGGACCGCCCAGCGTCGGGACCCGCACCTCGCCGCCGAGGACGGCCTCGGGGTACGTCACCGGCACCGTGACGGTCAGGTTGTCGTCCTTGCGGCCGAACACCGGGTGGGTGCCGACGTGCACGACGACGTACAGATCGCCGGCGGGGCCGCCGCGCTCGCCCGGCGCGCCCTTGCCGCGCAGCCGGATCCGCTGGCCGTCGCTGACGCCCGCGGGGATGCGCACCTGCATGGTCCGCGAGGACTTGGCCCGGCCGCTGCCCTTGCAGACCTCGCAGGCCTCCTCCGCGATCAGGCCGCGGCCCTTGCAGTCGGGGCAGGGGTCGGTGAGCGAGAAGCCGCCGCCGGAGCCGCGCGCCACCTGGCCGGTGCCGACGCAGGTCGGGCACACGCGCGGCGTGCCGTTCTTGTCGCCGGTGCCCGAACAGGCCTTGCAGGGCGCCTGCGACGACATCCGCAGCGGGACGGTCGCGCCCTCGATCGCCTCGGTGAAGCTGAGCGTCACCTCGGACTCGATGTCCTGGCCGCGCCGCGGCTGGGTGCGCGTACCGGCACCCGCGCCGCCGCGGTTGAACAGGCCCCCGAAGACGTCACCGAGGCCGCCGCCGAAGCCGCCCGCCTGCTGCCCGCCGGCCTGACCCCCGAAGAGGTCGCCCAGGTCGAAGTTGAAGGAGCCGCCGCCCGCGCCCGGCCCCGGACGGAAGCCGCCGTTGCCGAAGAGCGCGCGCGCCTCGTCGTACTCCTTGCGCTTCTTGGGGTCGCCGAGGACGTCGTTCGCCTCGGAGATCTCCTTGAACCGCTCCTCCGCCTTGGCATTGCCCTTGTTGGCGTCCGGGTGGAACTCGCGGGCGAGCTTCCGGTACGCCTTCTTGATCTCGGCCTCGGTGGCGTCCTTGGGGACGCCGAGGACCTTGTAGAAGTCCTTCTCGATGAAGTCCTTGGTGCTCATCCCCGACGTCCCTCCTTCCCTGCGTCAGTTCTTACGTCAGCCCTCGTCCGGGCCACCGCTCTCCTTGTCCTCCGACGGTCCGTCCTGCGCCTCGGCGCTCTCCTCGGCCGCCTTGACCGTCTGCGCGCCGGGCTGCGGCTCGGCGACGGCCACCCGCGCGGGGCGGATGGTGCGCTCGCCGATGCGATACCCCGGCTGCAGGATCGCCACGCACGTCGTCTCGGTGACGTCCGGCGCGTAGCTGTGCATCAGCGCCTCGTGGATCGTCGGGTCGAAGGGCTCGCCCTCCTTGCCGAACTGCTGGAGGCCCATCTTGGCGATGACGGTCTCCAGCGACTCCGCGACGGACTTGAAGCCGCCGACCAGCTCGCCGTGTTCCCGCGCGCGGCCGACGTCGTCGAGCACGGGGAGCAGCTCGCTCAGGAGGTTCGCCACGGCGATCTCCTTCACGGCGATCCGGTCGCGCTCGACCCGGCGCCGGTAGTTCTGGAACTCGGCCTGGAGGCGCTGGAGGTCGGCCGTGCGCTCGTTGAGCGCCGTGCGCGCCTGGTCCAGCTGGGCCACCAGGGCCGCTTCCTGGCCCGTGTCCCCGGCCGGGGCCGCCGCCTCCTCCGCGGAGGGCTGGGCGGCGGCCTTCGGCTCGGCTTCGTCGGAGGGGACGTCGGGCTGCTGCGACTGCTCGTCGAAGCCCGGGGTCTCCTCGGTCACGCCGCACCGTCCTTGCGGTCCTCGTCGACGATCTCGGCGTCGACGACGTCGTCGTCGGCCTTGGCCCCACCGGCACCGGCGGAGGCGCCGGCGGCCTGCCCGGCCTGGGCGTCGGCGTACATGGCCTGGCCCAGCTTCTGGGAGACGGCGGCGACCTTCTCCGTGGCGGTGCGGATCTCGGCGGAGTCGTCGCCCTTGAGCTTCTCCTTCAGCTCGGCGACGGCCGTCTCGACCTCGGTCTTGACGTCACCGGGAACCTTGTCCGCGTTGTCGGCGAGGAACTTCTCGGTCTGGTAGACGAGCTGCTCGCCCTGGTTGCGGGACTCGGCGGCCTCGCGGCGGGCGTGGTCCTCCTCCGCGTACTTCTCGGCCTCCTGGCGCATCCGGTCGACCTCGTCCTTCGGCAGCGAGGAGCCGCCGGTGACGGTCATCTTCTGCTCCTTGCCCGTGCCCAGGTCCTTCGCGGTCACGTGCATGATGCCGTTGGCGTCGATGTCGAAGGAGACCTCGATCTGCGGGACGCCGCGCGGCGCCGGGGGCAGACCGGTCAGCTCGAACATGCCGAGCTTCTTGTTGTACGCGGCGATCTCGCGCTCGCCCTGGTAGACCTGGATCTGCACCGACGGCTGGTTGTCCTCGGCCGTGGTGAAGATCTCGGAGCGCTTCGTCGGGATCGTGGTGTTGCGCTCGATCAGCTTGGTCATGATGCCGCCCTTGGTCTCGATGCCGAGGGACAGCGGGGTGACGTCGAGCAGCAGGACGTCCTTGACCTCGCCCTTGAGGACACCGGCCTGGAGCGCGGCACCGATCGAGACGACCTCGTCCGGGTTGACGCCCTTGTTGGCCTCCTTGCCGCCGGTCATCTCCTTGACGAGCTCGGCGACGGCGGGCATGCGGGTGGAGCCGCCGACGAGGACGACGTGGTCGATCTCGGACAGCTGGATGCCGGCGTCCTTGATGACGTTGTGGAACGGCGTCTTGCAGCGCTCGAGCAGGTCCGCGGTCAGCTGCTGGAACTGGGCGCGGGTCAGCTTCTCGTCGAGGTGCAGGGGGCCCTCGGCGGACGCGGTGATGTAGGGGAGGTTGATCGAGGTCTCGGTGGACGAGGACAGCTCGATCTTCGCCTTCTCGGCGGCCTCGCGCAGGCGCTGCAGCGCCATCTTGTCCTTGCCGAGGTCCACGCCGTGGCCCGACTGGAACTGCTTGACCAGGTAGTCGACGACGCGCTGGTCCCAGTCGTCACCACCGAGGTTGTTGTCACCGTTGGTGGCCTTCACCTCGACGACACCGTCACCGATCTCCAGCAGGGAGACGTCGAAGGTACCGCCACCGAGGTCGAAGACGAGGATGGTCTGGTCGTCCTTGTCGAGGCCGTACGCCAGGGCGGCGGCCGTCGGCTCGTTGACGATGCGCAGCACGTTCAGACCGGCGATCTCGCCGGCCTCCTTGGTCGCCTGGCGCTCGGCGTCGTTGAAGTACGCCGGGACGGTGATGACCGCGTCCGTGACCTTCTCGCCCAGGTACGCCTCGGCGTCGCGCTTCAGCTTCTGCAGCACGAAGGCGCTGATCTGCTGCGGGTTGAAGGGCTTCCCGTCGAGCTCGATCTTCCAGTCGGTGCCCATGTGGCGCTTGACCGACCGGATGGTCCTGTCGACGTTGGTGACCGCCTGGCGCTTGGCCACCTCGCCGACCAGCACCTCACCGTTCTTGGCGAAGGCGACGACGGACGGCGTGGTCCTGGCGCCCTCGGCGTTGGTGATGACGGTGGGCTCGCCGCCCTCCAGAACGCTGACGACGGAGTTAGTCGTGCCCAGGTCGATGCCGACCGCACGTGCCATTTCGATTCCTCCAGCTGACTTGAGTGGAACGGACTCAAGCATGCATGACACCCGGCGCCGGGTCAACAGAGCTGAGTCGAACAGACTCAACTCTTATCCGTTCCTTACACGCAACCGCTCCATGACCTGCGGCGATGCCTCGGCGGTTCGTTGACGCGGGTGGAAAACAGGGGTGACGGGAAGGCGCACGAGCGCGAGGACGACCAGCGCGGCCACCGCCACCACCCACAGCACCGCGCCCCCGGACACCCGCCCGGTGTGGACGGCCACCCCCACGAGCACCCCGCCCAGCGCTCCCGAGCCGAGCAGGACGGTCACCGCGCGGGGCGCGAGTCCGAGCCGCCGCAGCCGGTGCCCGAGGTGGTCCGGCCGGCCGCGGGTCAGCGGCCACCGCGACATCCGCCGCGCGAGGACCACCAGGACGGCGTCGGCGCACGCCACGGACGTCAGGGCGAACAACACCCCCACGCCGGTCCCAATTCCCTGCCCGGCCCGCACGAACACCGCCGCCGAGGCCACCACGAACCCCGTGAACAGCGAGCCCCCCGCCCCGAGGCCGGCCCGCGCGGGGTGCCAGTTGTGCAGCAGGAACCCGGCGAGCCCGGCGGCCAGCACGCCCAGCAGCACCGCGATCCCCTCCATCAGCTCGACCGCCGCGCAGACCGCCACCCCGAACGCGGTCACCGCCCCCACGGTGCCGGCCAGCCCGTCCGCGTGGTCGAGCCCCCGGAACGCGGTGGTGACCGCCACGATCCACCCCACGGCGAGCACCCCCTGCACCGTCCCGGTCTCCGCGTACGGCACGACGAGCGCCGCCGCCACGGTCGTACCGGTGAGCGGGATCCACCACCGCAGCCGCCACACGTCGACGGCCAGGCCGAGGACGCCGATCCAGGCCCCGGCGGCCAGCAGCCGCCCGATCCCGGTGCCGAGCGGGGCGATCCCCGCCCGGTCGCCGATCCCCGCCACCAGCCCGGTCGCGAGCACGACGGCCGTTCCCCCGGACAGCGGCACCGGCAGACGGCGCCTGCGGTCCAGGATCCCCAGGCGCAGGGCGGGGACCCGCAGCAGTTCCGCGAACACGGCGGAGAGCAGCAGGGCGATGGTGGCGGCGGCGATCCCGTAGAGCACGGATATAAGTTAGGTGCGTATGGACCGATTTAGCGCGAATAACACGACCGGATCCCGGGCGCCATCCAGGACGCCCGCGAGGGTGCCGCCACAGGCGACCCTGAGCGATTCAGATCACCCCGCACCCGGCTACAGTGCGACCGGAGATGGGGGTAATCTCGAACGAACCACATAAGTTACCGCTTAGTAATTTCGGGGAAGCCGTAGTGGAGCCCCCACCGACCTCCCGAAGATCCCTCTCCAGACCCCTCGCAGGCCCGAGGAGCCCCCATGCAACTCGCCGCGATCATCGTGTCGCTGGTCCTGACCGTGGTCGGCGTCGCGCTGCTCGCACGCGCGATCGGCCAGTTCGTCCGGTACTTCAAACTGGGCCAGCCGGTACCGGCCGGCGCCCGCACCGACAACCCCTACCAGCGCAGTGTGACCCTGGTGCGGGAGTTCCTCGGCCACACCCGCATGAACCGGTGGGGCGTCGTCGGCATCGCCCACTGGTTCGTCGCCGTCGGCTTCCTGACCCTGCCGCCGACCCTCGCCCAGGCGTTCGGCCAGCTCTTCCAGGCCGACTGGGTGCTGCCGGTCATCGGCGGCTTCCTGCCGTTCGAGATGTACACCGAGTTCATCGGCGTGATGACGGTCCTGGGCATCGCCGTGCTCATCGTCATCCGCCTGCTGAGCCTGCCCTCCCGCCCCGGCCGCAAGTCCCGCTTCGCGGGCTCCAAGGCGGGCCAGGCGTACTTCGTCGAGTACGTCATCCTCACCATCGGCCTGGCCATCTACGTACTGCGCGGCCTGGAGGGCGCGCTGCACCACGTGGACGGCTACGAGGCGTCGTACTTCGCCTCGTACCCGCTGGTCCTCGCCTTCGACGGCCTGTCGGTCGCCGCGCTGCAGAACCTGGTCTACCTGGTCGCCATGATCAAGATCGGGACCTCGTTCATCTGGATGATCGTGGTCTCGCTCAACACCAACATGGGCGTGGCCTGGCACCGCTTCCTCGCCTTCCCGAACATCTGGTTCAAGCGCGAGGCCACCGGCGGGACCGCCCTGGGCGCCCTCCAGCCGATGACGTCCGGCGGCAAGCCGATCGACTTCACCGACCCCGGTGACGACGACGTCTTCGGCGTCTCCCAGGTCGAGCAGTTCTCCTGGAAGGGCCTGCTGGACTTCTCCACCTGCACCGAGTGCGGCCGCTGCCAGTCGCAGTGCCCCGCCTGGAACACCGGCAAGCCCCTCTCCCCCAAGCTCCTGATCATGTCCCTGCGCGACCACGCGCACGCCAAGGCCCCCTACCTGCTGGCCGGCGGCGGCAAGACCATGGAGGGCGAGGAGAAGGCGTCCGAGGAGCAGCTCGCGGGCGTGCCCGCGGCGGCCCTGGCGGAGGCCGAGCGCCCGCTGATCGGCACCGCCGAGCCTGTATCCGACAGCGGCTTCGCCACGGGCGGCGTCATCGACCCCGACGTCCTGTGGTCCTGCACCACCTGCGGCGCCTGCGTCGAGCAGTGCCCCGTCGACATCGAGCACGTCGACCACATCGTCGACATGCGCCGCTACCAGGTCATGATCGAGTCCGCGTTCCCGTCCGAGGCGGGCACGATGCTCAAGAACCTGGAGAAGAAGGGCAACCCCTGGGGCCTGGCGAAGAAGCAGCGCCTGGAGTGGACCAAGGAGGTCGACTTCGAGGTCCCGGTCGTCGGCAAGGACATCGAGGACCTCTCCGAGGTCGAGTACCTGTACTGGGTCGGCTGCGCCGGCGCCCTGGAGGACCGCGCCAAGAAGACCACCAAGGCCTTCGCGGAACTCCTCCACATCGCGGGCGTCAAGTTCGCGATCATGGGCGGCGACGAGAAGTGCACCGGCGACTCCGCCCGCCGCCTCGGCAACGAGCCCCTGTTCCAGGAGCTCGGCATGGAGAACGTCATGTCCCTCAACGCCGCCTTCGGCGAGGAGACGGACGACGACGGCAAGGTGACCGACGAGTCCCGCAAGCCCAGGTCGGCGAAGAAGATCGTCGCCACCTGCCCGCACTGCCTCAACACCCTCGGCAACGAGTACCCGCAGCTCGGCGGCGACTACGAGGTCATCCACCACACCCAGCTGCTCCAGCACCTGGTCGACGAGGGCAGGCTGATCCCGGTCACCCCCGTCGAGGGCCTCATCACCTACCACGACCCGTGCTACCTGGGCCGCCACAACAAGATCTACACGCCCCCGCGCGAGATCATCGGCAAGGTCCCGGGCCTGCGCAACGAGGAGATGCACCGCCACAAGGAGCGCGGCTTCTGCTGCGGCGCCGGCGGCGCCCGGATGTGGATGGAGGAGCGGATCGGCAAGCGCATCAACGACGAGCGCGTCGACGAGGCCCTCTCCCTCAACCCGGACATCGTCTCCACCGCCTGCCCGTTCTGCCTGGTCATGCTGACCGACTCGGTCAACGGCAAGAAGAACGACGGCAAGGCCAAGGAGTCGATCCAGGTCGTCGACGTCGCCCAGCTCCTGCTGGAGTCCGTCAAGACCCCGGCCGACCCGGCGGGCGACGAGGAGAGCGAGAACGCTCCGCAGCCGGAGCCCGTGAAGTAACGCGACACACCACCGGAGGGGCCGTCCGACAGGGCGGCCCCTTCGACATGTCCACGTACAACCTTCGGCCCGCACCGGGCGTCTGACGAACGCGTCACCCACACCCGGCACCGCGGACCCATGGAGCTCCCCCTTGCGTACCCGCACCTCCCTCCTCGTCGCCACCACCCTCCTCACCTCGGGCCTGACCCCGCTCGCCCTCGCCGCCCCGGCCGGCGCGGCGACCGCCAAGTACGCGGAGGACTTCAACGGCGACGGCCACCGCGACCTCGCCCTGGGCGACCGGCTCGCCACCGCCGGCGGCAAGAAGCAGGCGGGCGCGGTCGTCGTCGTCTGGGGTACCACGAAAGGGCTGAACCCGGCGAAGAGAACCGTGATCACGCAGAACAGCCCGGGCGTCGAGGGCGCGGCGGAGACCGGTGACCACTTCGGCGCGAAGATCACCACCGCGGACATGAACAAGGACGGGTACGCCGACATCGTCACCACCTCCCCGGGTGAGGCGGCCGGCTCCAACCGGGGCATGTTCACCATCCTCTGGGGCTCCAGGACCGGCATCTCCGGCGGCAGCTCGTACGCCGCCCCCTCGGGCAAGAAGGTGAGCTTCGCCCTGGACGTCGCGGTCGGCGACTTCAACGCCGACGGCCGCCCGGACGTGACCGCCGTCGACGACGAGTACGTCTGGTTCCTGCGCGGCCCCTTCACCAAGTCCGGCTCCCGCGGCAAGGCCACCAACCTGGACCCCATCGACGGCGAGGACATCAACCCGCTGCTGGTCGTCTCCGGCAAGGTCACCAAGGACGGCACCGCCGACTTCGCGGTGATCGGCTACGACGTGGACACCCGCGGCCACCGGGTCTGGTTCTACAAGGGCGGCTCCGGCACCCCGGCCCGGTCCAAGAAGACCGGCCTGCCCGCCTCCTCCGAGATGGTCGGCTCCGCCGCCGTGATCGCCGACTTCGACAAGAACGGCTACGGCGACCTCGCCGTCGGCGTCTCCCGCTCCGGCAAGGGCGGCGCGGTCCACGTCCTCAAGGGCGGCTCCACCGGGTTCGGCACGGCGAAGTCGTACAGCCAGAGCACCTCCGGGGTCCCCGGCGTGCGCGAGTCCGACGACTCCTTCGGCTACGACGTGTCGGCCGCCGACACCGACGGCGACGGCTACCCCGACCTGGCGGTGGGCGTCCCCGGCGAGGTGATCGGGTCGAACGTGTTCCGCACGGGCGCGCTCACCGTGCTGCGCGGCGGCTCCGGCGGGATCACCGGGAAGGGCGCCCGCCTGTACGACTACGGCACCACCGGCATCGAGGGCGACCCCGCCGAGGAGAACGACGCCTGGCTCGGCACCTCCGTGCTGCTGAGGGACTTCGACCACGACGGCCGCGCCGAACTGGCCGCCACCGCCAACGAGGCCGGACGCCTCCACCTGCTGCCCGGCACCTCCTCCGGCCCGACCGGCAAGGGCTCGGTCCTGCTCACGCCCGGCGAACTGGGCCTGGGCGCACGGCCGTTCTTCGGGGGCGCGCTGGCCGACTGAGACGCCGCATCCGTCTCGGGGGTCACCGGGCCCCGTCTCGGAGGCCCCCGGGCCCCGCCCCGGGAACCACTGAACTCCCGTCTCAGAGGTCACCGGACTCCCGCCTCGGGAACCACCGAACCCCCGCCCCGGGAACCATCGAACTCACGTACAACCTTCACGTGCCGCCACCGGTCTCATGATCGCCGACCGTCCGGTGAACGCCGGGACAACTCCCGGCGAACCCGTACGGTCCGGCACCTCACCGACTCCGGATGCCCGCCAGGCATCCCTCGCATGCCGCAGGAGAACCCGCATGCACCGACACACGGGACTCGCCCTCGCCTCGGCCACCGCCGTCGCGCTGACGGGCGGTCTGCTCACCCTCGTCGCCTCACCCGCGACGGCCGCCGACTCCACCGACGTCGCCCTGGCCGACTTCAACGGCGACGGCCGGGGAGACGTGGCCACCTCGGCCAACGGCGCCCACGTCTCCGGCAAGGCCCACGCCGGCCAGTTCGTCGTCCTCTACGGCACGTCCACCGGTGTGTCCTCCGCCAAGCGCCACACCCTCAGCCAGAACTCCACCGGAGTCCCCGGCACCGCCGAGGCCGGGGACAACTTCGGCTACGACCACGCCTACGCCGACTTCAACGGCGACGGCTACGACGACGTCGCCGTCTCCTCCCCGTACGAGGACGTCGAAGGCGACAAGGACGGCGGCACCCTCGCCATCCTGTGGGGCTCCTCCTCCGGCATCACCGGCAAGGGCATCACCGTCACCGACCCGTCCCGCTCCTCCCACGACCTGTGGGGCAAGAACCTCGCCGCCGGCGACTTCGACGGCGACGGCAGGGCCGACCTGGCCGTCGGCAGCGACAACGCCACCCTCTACGTCTACAAGGGCGGCTTCACCACCGCGGGCAAGTCCGGCGGCCGCTACACCATCAAGCCGCCGATCATGGGCAGCGAGGCGGACGGCCCGGTGAACCTGACCGCCGGCGACGTCGACGGCGGCGCGACCGACCTGATCGTCGACGGCTACGAGACCTCCTCCGCGTACGGCTGGAACCGGAACTACTTCGTCCCCGGCACCGCGAGCGGCCTGGACGTCTCCGCGGCCACGGCCCTGAAGCCCGGCGTGATCACCGCCATCGGCGACATCGACAACGACGGCTTCGGCGACATCGTCAGCGGCGCCTACTGGAACTCCACCGTCGAGGACGGCACCCAGATCCCCGACTCCGCCAAGGGCGGCAAGGTCTGGGTCACCTACGGCTCGGACGCCGGCCCGCTCACCGGCTCCGCCGTCGGCATCACCCAGAACACCGGCAACGTCCCCGGCACCTCCGAGGGCAACGACTACTTCGGCTACGAGCTCGACCTCGGCGACATCAACGCCGACGGCTTCCTCGACCTCGCCGTCGGCGTCGCCGGCGAGAACATCGGCACCGAGGTCGACACCGGCACCGTCACGATCCTCTACGGCACCGCGAACGGCCTGAACACCGCCTCCGGCGCCCAGTCCTTCTCCCAGAACACCGCGGGCGTCCCGGGCTCCAACGAGGACGACGACGGCTTCGGCCTGGACGTCAAGCTCGACGACGTCACCGGCGACGGCAGGGCCGACCTGATCGTCGGCTCCGCCGAGAACGCAGGCAACGGCGCGATCACCTACCTGCCGTCCACCGGCTCGAAGATCACCGCGAGCGGCGCCCGCTCCGTCTCCCCGAGCACCTCAGGCGTCTCCACGACGGGCACACCGTACTTCGGCTCCAACTTCGCCGACTGAACGACGGACGCCACCTCTCCCTCCCCGCCGGGCCCGCGTACCACCGCGGGCCCGGTTCGGCTCTTCCACGGCGGCCCGGGCGGGTCCGGCGGCGGCTTCCTCCACCGACGCGCCTCCGTCCTCCGTAGGACCGGACCGCCCCGGCCCCCTCCGGAGGACGGACGACCCGGCTGACGCCCCCTTAGGGGATGTCACAGCTCGGCCGCAAACCCGTCCCCGAACGCCGGGGGCCGGTACGTCACCGTCCGGGACCAGGTACGTTCGATGACGTGGCTGGATTCAGGATCGGACGCGGCCGGAACAACAACGGCGCTCCTCACGCGCGACCGCAACACCCCCCGCACGGGCAGCAGACGCCGCAGGGGCCGTCGTACGGCTACCCGCAGGCGCCGCAGCCGTACCCGCAGCAGCCGTCGTACGGCGGTGGCGGCGCCGGCCCCTGGCCGCAGGCGAACCGCGGCCCGGGCGGACCCGGTGGCCACGGCGGTCACGGCGGTCACGGCGGTCATGGCGGCCACGGCGAGCCGGAGTACTTCGGCGACGGCGCGTACCCGCACGGCGCCCAGGGCGCCCCGCACGACCCGTACGCGGCCAACAACCCCGGCCACACCCAGGCCTTCTCGATCAACGAGGACCCCTACCACCAGGGCGACGCCTACCCCCCGGACACGGCCCCGCCCCCCGGCCCGGTCGGCCCCCGCCTGCGCTGGAAGGACCTGCTCAAGGGCATCGTCCTGTCCCCCGCCCAGACGTTCCACCAGATGCGCGACTACACGATGTGGGGCCCCGCCCTCATCGTCAGCTTCCTCTACGGCCTGCTCGCCGTCTTCGGCTTCGACACCGCCCGCGAGGACGCGATCAACGCGACCCTCTCGAACGCGATCCCGATCGTCCTGACGACGGCCGTCGCGATGGTGCTCAGCGCCTTCATCCTCGGCGTGGTCACCCACACCCTGGCCCGCCAGCTCGGCGGCAACGGCGCCTGGCAGCCCACCGTCGGCCTCTCCATGCTGATCATGTCCCTCACGGACGCGCCCCGCCTGGTCTTCGCCATGTTCGCCGGCGGCGACGCCTCCTTCGTCCAGATCCTCGGCTGGGCCACCTGGGTGGCGGCCGGCGCCCTCCTCACGATCATGGTCAGCCGCTCCCACGAGCTCCCCTGGCCGAAGGCCCTGGGCGCCTCGGCGATCCAGCTGGCCGCCCTGCTGTCGATCGTGAAGCTGGGCACGTTCTGACCTCGGTCTCAGGACCTCGGTCGCAGAAAGGAAGAAGGGGGCTCCCGGCCGGGAGCCCCCTTCTTCTCCTTCTCCCCGCCCTCAGGCGTCGAGCACCTGCCCGTCCCGCTTGACCACGGGCTCCTGGACGGACCACGGGAAGTTGATCCACTCGTCGGTGCGCTTCCAGACGTACTCGCACTTCACCAGCGACTGCGTCTTCTCGTAGATCACGGCGCTGCGCACCTCGGCGACGGCGTCGAGGCAGAAGTCGCGCACGAGCTTGAGCGTCTTGCCGGTGTCGGCGACGTCGTCCGCGATCAGCACCTTCTTGTCGGTGAAGTCGATGGCGTTGGGCACCGGCGCGAGCATGACCGGCATCTCGAGGGTCGTCCCCACCCCGGTGTAGAACTCGACGTTCACCAGGTGGATGTTCTTGCAGTCCAGCGCGTACGCGAGCCCTCCCGCGACGAAGACCCCGCCGCGCGCGATGCTCAGCACCACATCGGGCTCGTACCCGTCGTCGGCGATCGTCTGCGCGAGCTCGCGCACGGCCACCCCGAACTGCTCGTAGCTCAGGTTCTCCCGCATGCCGCTCACACCCGCGTCCGGTGGAAGTTGAGGTAGGACCGCGAGGCCGTCGGCCCCCGCTGCCCCTGATACCGCGACCCGTACCGCTCGCTGCCGTACGGGTGCTCGGCCGGCGAGCTGAGCCGGAACATGCACAACTGCCCGATCTTCATACCCGGCCACAGCTTGATCGGGAGCGTCGCGAGGTTGCTGAGTTCGAGGGTCACGTGCCCGGAGAACCCGGGGTCGATGAACCCGGCGGTGGAGTGCGTCACCAGCCCGAGCCGCCCCAGCGAGCTCTTCCCCTCCAGCCGCGAGGCGAGGTCGTCCGGCAGCGTGATGACCTCGTACGTACTGGCCAGCACGAACTCACCGGGGTGCAGGATGAACGGTTCGTCCCCCTCCGGCTCCACGAGCCGGGTCAGGTCCGCCTGCTCGACGGAGGGGTCGATGTGGGGGTACCGGTGATTCTCGAACACCCGGAAGTAGCGGTCGAGGCGTACGTCGATGCTGGACGGCTGCACCATGGCGTCGTCGTAGGGATCGATACGCACCCGTCCGGCGTCGATCTCGGCCCGGATGTCCTTGTCAGAGAGAAGCACGGGCCCGAGGATACGCAAGGCGCGCGGAACGGCCACAATCGGCCGACCCGCGCGCCCCCGCTGTGACCGCCGCTAACGCTTCTGAAGACTCACCGGCACGACGCTGCGGAGCCGCGCACAGCGCGGGCACCGCAGGAGCCGGCCGGGGCCGAGTCGCTCGGCCTGCTGCATCGGAAACGAGGCGGCGGTGAACACGTGCCCATCGGCACAGCGGACGACGGTGCGCTCCATCAAGTCCAAAAGTCCCTTCCCCAAGAGGCCGCGTCCGGCCAACTGCCCTGACGCCAAAAGCCACATTACGGGATCAAAGGAACAGCCCTCCAGGCGGCACCCCGCTCCTTCACCGTACGCCCCAACTTCTGCCCCCCGCAGCCGCATCCACCCCCTGAAACGACGTCAGACCCCCGGGCTCGAACACCGGGGGCCTGACATGGGGTAGAGTGACCGTGCATCCGGACACCGCCGAGGGCGGGACCTCCGGATCACGCGGGTGTAGTTTAATGGTAGAACATCAGCTTCCCAAGCTGAGAGCGCGAGTTCGATTCTCGTCACCCGCTCCATGAAGAAGGCCCAGGTCAGAGACCCGGGCCTTTCTGCTGTTCATGGTGATCATTCGCCGCATGCCAGATTCGCGTTAGAACGCTTCTTGGCGGTCATCCGGGCCACCTGTTCCTGAGCCTTCCGGATGGTGACGTCAAGGCCGACGGTGCTCTCCTTTCGCTCTTCACCGTCCGGAGGCCGGACGTCAGATCGTCCAAGAGACAGTCGACCCGGAGGGTTGTCGGCCAGGTCCTCAACGGGTACGTGAGCGTCGTAAATGGCAGTCGCCTCAAGCGACGGTGTACTCCGCATCCCCGAAATCTGCGATCACGCGCAGCCGGCCACCGAGTGCTTCCACATAAGCCCGGAGCGTCGCCACCTCGGCCCGGTCCAGCTCTCCGTGCTCGATCGCGGAGACGCGGGGAGCAGAGACTCCCATGGACGCGGCGACCTGGCGCTGGGTCAACGCCTGTTCACGCCGGACCTCTGCCAGCCTGTGGGCGCGCACCTCAGCGGTCAGCCTGTCCATGGACGCCTGCTTTTCCTGAGCCGAACGCACCGGCAGTCCAGCGGCCTCGCGCCGCTCACGCGCCTTGCGCTTGGTCTCCTCCCAGCTGACTGTGCTCATTCGTACTCCCTGGTCTCAAGATCGGTCACATGCGCCTGGTAGCGCTTCTCGGCGATCGGGATGTTGACGTCGTACCAACGCTGCCAGTTCCCGGCCTTGTCGCCAGCCACCAGCAGCACGGCCCGTCGCACTGGATCGAAAGCGAAGAGGATCCGGATCTCGCTGTTCCCGGACGAACCCGGCCTCAGCTCCTTCAAGTGATGACTGTCGGCACCCTTGATCCGGTCGACCAGCGGACGACCCAGCGTCGGACCTGTGACCGCCAGCATGTCGATGGCGTCTTCCACCTGCTCGGCGCTGTCCCAGTCCTCCTCCGACAGCGCTTCGAACCATGCCGCGACCTCGGCGACAAGGACCACTTCCCATTGAGCCACGACCTCTATGTTAATGCAAGCATTAACATGAGCTGTGCTGAAGAGGCCGGTGCCCCAAGCGGCGCGGCACGAGGACAGATCGTCTCACCGCATCCGCCACACCCCCGCGAACGGTGATCCAGCCTCGGCCCGGCAGCAACTTCTTGGGACGGCTCCGAGCCGGCCGCGCCGCCGGTACCTGCTGACGGACTCGTGCCCGGAGACCGCCCCGAATCGCATGGCAGCCGAGCACCCCCTGCGCGGTTGCCATGCCCTTCCCCGAGTCACTCCCAACAACGGAGCACCGGACTCGCCTCGATCCGCCAAGCACCACTTGCAGCTCGATGCCCCTGACGCGTGCCCACAGCGTGCCCGTAAGAGCGGACGAGCACGGTGAAAAGCGGTGCAAATCCGATACGCCGACGGTTCCGCACCAGCCGCGTATGACCAGGTCAGAGACCAGATGACCTGACAAGCGCCATGGCTTCCCAAGCTCATGTCCCCTCATGAGCTGTCGGCGAGCCAGGGAGAGCGGCCTCCCTGTCGGACCCGCGCTGTACGGTCCGACTCATGGCTGAGAGACCGACGACAAACTGGCGCAGGCGCATAGCTGCGGAAGCCGCGGAGCTTGCCGTCGGCTCTCTGGATCCCGGCTGCGCATGCATGGTCGACCTGTATCCCGATGAGCTTCTGTCGGCAACCGATGCTGTCCTGGACGCCTTCGAGGCCGAGCTGGCCACACTCGACGCAGGAGACAACGCGGAGGTCTTCGCCGCAGTTGAGCACGTCGTCCTGGCCTTGAACGCGGTGAACGAAGCCCACGACGAATGCGCCTTCGAGACTGATGAGCGCGAGCAGCTTTGCCTTTACATCGACGAGGCTCTCACTGAACAAGAAGTCGACGTCGCGGCCCTGACCGCCAGGCACGGACTCGGTCGGCACGAACTCACCGATCAATGGCGGGACTGGTGAACGACCCACCGTCGTGAGAGGTCAGACCGCTGTGGCCCGTCTCAGTTTCCGTCTCGTTCATGGGCGTTCAGGCATGTTCGGCAGCTGGCTCGGTAGGACCCACCGACTGTCCGCGCACGCACGTGAACGGCCCTGCACGCGGCCCCGGAGGGCACCAACACAGTTGAAAAGAGCGCGCGTACTGATTCAAGCCATGCCACCTGTTTGGAGCCCAGCCGTTCACGGGCCTACCTAGGATGCCGAGCGTGAAGGTTCTGGAGATCATGCGACGAATCAAGGGCTTCAGCACGCCGCTCGGCGGTGTGGACTGGGACCTGCCGCTCCCTCAGCGGGCCGTCGCCGAGAAGGTCGTCGTCTACCTGGAGGACCGTAGAGTCCTCACGATGTCGCGTGCTGTTATGCACGCAGTCGAGGAGCCAGACCACTGCGTCGCATCGGTGCTGCAGATCAGGGAGACGTTGACCCAGATCCTGATGGAGCCCGACACCGGAGACGACCTCGCAGAGAACCTCAAGGCGATGCGAGCCGCTTGCCGGCGGTTCCTGGACGCCGTAGGCCCCAACCACTCGGGGCATGTTCGCGGACGCTTCCAGAGCGCCACGTTCGGTGCGGCGCTTGGTGAGCTACGCGCGGTTTTCGGTATTCAGCTCGGTGTCATCGCTGCCCGCTACAAGCTTGAGCTTTCGGAGGAGCTGGCGGCCATCCTTCCCGCCTCTGACACCGATGACGAGTAGGTGCAAGTGACATCGCGACGTGCACCACTACCGCACCAGACACGACGGGAAGCAGCGGGGAACCACGGTGAAGGAGACCCAGTCCGGAGTGGCCGCACCTTAGTACTCCAGCAGCGGTTCGTGTCCTGAGCTGGTGATTGTCGTTGTCCTGGTATGGAGGGCATGACTGAAGTCGATTGCTGGGCTGCGGAGTTGGAGTCGGTGTTCGCTCGGGTGGCGGGCCGGTTCGGACGGGCGGATCTGCGGTGGCGGATGCGGGACTACGTCCGCGGTCTGCTGGGCCAAGCGGTACGGAAGAACGGCTGGCAGCTCGCGGAATGGGCAGGTCACCGCACGCCGGACGGCTTTCAGCGGCTGTTGAACAGCAGCGTCTGGGACGCGGACGCCCTGTGCGACGACGTCCGTGCCTACGTCGGTGAGTCCCTTGGCCCCAATGGCGTGTTGATCATCGACGACACCGGGTTCATCAAGAAGGGCACCACCTCGGCCGGGGTCGGCCGACAGTACATCGGCACCTCAGGGAAGATCGACAACTGCCAGATCGGCGTGTTCGCCGCCTACGCCACCCGCTCGGGCCGGGCCCTGGTGGACCGCGAGCTCTACCTGCCCAAGGCCTGGACGTCCGACCGCGACCGCTGCCGGGCGGCGAAAATCCCCGACGAACGCGGCTTCGCGACCAAGGGAGAGCTGGCCCGGGACATCGTCCGCCGCTGCCTGGCCGCCGGCCTGCCCGCCGCCTGGGTGACCGCGGACGAGGCCTACGGGCAGGACTGGCACTTCCGCCACCTGCTCGAGCAACTCGACATCGGCTATGTGGTGGCAGTGCCCAAGTCGCAGCAGATCAAGTCGCTGGCCGGCATCTGGCGCATCGACCAGCTCATCGAGGACGCCCCTGCCGATGCCTGGCAGCGGCTCTCCTGCGGCGACGGCGCCAAGGGCCCACGCGTCTACGACTGGGCCGCGGCCAAGCTGCCCGCCAACCTCATCTTCGACCCTGACCCGCCCACCCATCACCGCTGGGTCATGGCCCGACGCAGCCTGTCCGACCCCGAAGAGGTGGCCTACTACCTGGCCTACGCCCCCGTCGGCGTCGAGATCGCCGAGCTGGCCAAGGTGGCCGGCTCCCGCTGGGCGATCGAGGAGTGCTTCCAGGCCGCGAAGAACGAGTGCGGCCTCGACCAGTACGAGGTCCGCCGCTATCCCGGCTGGTACCGGCACATCACCCTGGCCATGCTCGCCCATGCCGTCCTGACCGCACTCGCAGCCCAGGCCGGCGAGGCCGCAAGGGGGGCTGCAGAAACGGATCAGCCCTCGTCCCGCTCACCGTGGCAGAGATCCGGCGGCTCCTGGACGCTCTCCTGCCCCACCCACGAACCGACCGCGACCCCGTCACCCACGCACTGAAGTGGTCGGCCTGGAGAAGACGCCGTCAGGCCGTCGCCCGCCGCTGCCACTACCGAAAACGCAGCTCAGAACACGATCCGCTGCTGGAGTACTAAAGCGGGTGTCGCAGGTTCGAATCCTGCCGGGGGTACCAGTCAGAAGGGGGCCGCCCCCGAAATTTCGGGGGCGGCCCCCTTCTGACATCCAGATCTTGCCCCTAGCTGGTTGGCACAGGTGCGACCGGGCGGACCGCGGTGAAGTCCTGGAGCTCGTCGCGGGTGGCGGAGAGCAGCAGCAGCCATTCGTCGCAGCCCTGCCACGGAGAGAGGTCGCCGCCGCCTCCGCGCACCACCCGCGGTCCGTCCCCGGTGCGGGGGCGTGCGTCCGCCGGCGCGTCCGTGAAATGCGGGACCCACACGTCGGCGCAGATCTCGTTCGCCGACCCCATCGCGGCCAGCCCGAAGTCGTTCTCGGCCGCGGCCGTGCGTTCCTCGTCGGAGAAGTCGTCGAGCACCTGGTCCTCGTCCGGCCTGTCGTCCCCGCGGAAGGTCAGGGTGGTCGTGCCCGCCCGGGCCGCGTACTCCCACTCCGCCTCGCTGGGCAACCGGAACGGCAACGCCTCGAGCAGGTCGTCCAGGTCCTCCTCGAGCCGGGCCGTGCTCGCATCCGAGTCGGTGAAGCTGTCCTCGTACTCGGGCAGCCAGTGCCGTACTTGCGCCACCGTGAGCGGATGGCGGGCGATCAGGAACGGCTCGACCCGCACTTCTCGCACCGGACGGGCCCGGACGGCACCGGCGAAGAACGCTTCGAGGTTGTCATCGGCGTCGTCGGCCCGCTCGATGGCACGAACCGCGTCCAGTTCCTCGTCGGACAAGCCCATCCGGAACGTCCCACCGGGAACGGCCCGGAAGACCACACCGGAGGGGACGTGCCGCCAAGCCGGTCGGCCGGCCACGATCTCTTGAGCCCACATGGTGCCGGACGCTAGCAGCCGGGCATCCCGGACGGCGGAGGGGATCCGGGAAGGGAGCGTGGTCAACGGATCACCTCCCGGACGCCGCAGCTCTGAGCTGCCCCGAGTTTCGTAGAGTCCGCGGAGTGTCCTGAGTTCCCCGGCCCCGGCCCTCGTCCTCACTTCGGACAGGGACGACTGGACCAGGCTCTGCGGGGACCGCGTCATCACCCGAGACGTCTGACGCCCCGGACAGACCACGCGCAGCTGCAGCCCGGCTTCGACGACGAGATGCGATTCGTCTGTCGCATCCCCGCGGACGCGGTGGTCACGACATGGGAGTTTTCCGAATACAACCTCGAGAGCGAAGTGACACCCACCCTGGTCGACCTGACCTGACCAACCGCCCTCGTGCCCCCGCCCCTCGCCCAGGAGAGTCGAGGGCTTCGC
Organism: Streptomyces sp. NPDC018964; assembly: GCF_044390325.1. Lineage (NCBI taxonomy): Bacteria > Bacillati > Actinomycetota > Actinomycetes > Kitasatosporales > Streptomycetaceae > Streptomyces > Streptomyces sp. NPDC018964. The sequence goes on along the minus strand of NZ_JBIRYZ010000010.1, from coordinate 155,784 downwards.
CATGCTGCCAGTACGGGCAAGGGTGGAGTACACATCGTTACGTGACCCGCTGCGCACTCACCCGATAGGGAAGGCGGTCAGGTCCGTCCCTGCCGCAGGTGGCGGGAAGCGGCGAGACAGGAGGACAGCCACGTCGCCTCCTCGCGGTCGATGATCAGGTCGGCGACGGTGATCATTCCGTCCATCGGACCGTCGAGCCGTATGGAGTGGTCGCCGACGAGGTACATCTCCCAGTCCATGTCGCTGTGCCAGAGCCGGGCGTTCCTCTCACCCCGACGCTGGGCGAACACGAGTTCCTCTCCGTGCTCGTTCATGAAGTATCCGACGTAGTCCTTGTCGGTGATCTCACCGCCGCACAAGCGGGCCAGGAGCGGTTCGATCTGCGGTGGTTCAGTCATGCGGCGGACTCCTCGGCCGAGGTCGGGGCCGGGGCCGGGGCCGGATCCTGCCGTGCCGATGACAGAGCCAGCATGCGGGAGGCTGAATCCAGCAAGGCCTCGTATGTGATCACTTCTATGCGTGCCTGGTGTGTGTTGTAGGTTCGCAGCGTCTCCGCGATCTCCTGGGAGGTGACGCCCCCGGTCACGTACCGCGGGTGCCCGATCACGACCGTCGCCGACGCCCGGCGAGTGTCGACTCCGTGCTCGGCCAGGATGCTCGGGCGGTTCTCGTCCATGGCCCGGAGGTAGTTCTGGGCCTGGGAGACCGCGCGGTGCGCCGGGGCACCCAGCATGAGGTGGCCGGAGCGCCGTATGACCAGGTCCTTGATGTTGGCGCGCTTGAGCTCCACCACGTGCAGGGAGCCGTCGCCGCGCAGGAGCGGGATGTCGAGGATGGTGTCCGGGGTGTACTGCCGACGTGCCAGCTCGGCCACGTAGGCCCCGCCGAAGATCCATTCCTGGTTCTTCAGACACTCGTGGAGGGCACTCTCGGAGCTGTCCGGATCCTCCACCGCGGTACGCAGGGCCGCCAGGCCGGCCTGCCTGGCCCGCAGTTCGAGCAGCTGGGCCAGCATGCCGGCGTCGGCATCGGCCAGGACGTCGCTCATCATCCGGGCGGCCTCGGCGGAAGCGGGCCGGGGCAGGTTACGGAGAACCATCTCCATGTGTCCGTACTCCTGGAGTTGCCTCGCCTCCTTGCCGGAGAGCCGGATCCCGCCCTCCCCGTCCCCGAGGCCCAGGTAGTCGACGGACCGGGCTATGCCACGAAAGAGGTCACGGGCGTCGGCGGCGCTTGCGCCGGGCTGGTCGCGGCACAGGACGTCAAGGGCGGCGACCGCCCTGTCCGCACCCAGTGCGGCCATCCGGCGCATGTGTTTCTCGCTGCGTTGGCGGGCTTCGTCGTCGTAGTAGTTCACAAGGATGTCGAGGAACAGTTCGCCTCCGGCATAGGCGGCGAAGCGCTGAAAGCGCTGGGCGAAAGCGAAGTCGCCCTGAAGGAGGGCTTCTTGAGCCACGTCCTCCAAGGCGTTCACCAGCGGCCTGCCCTTGCCGTACGCCCCACCGGGACCGCCCATGATGTGCAGAACCGCGTCGACGCGCCCTCGGACGCGCGCGTCCTCAGTCAGCTCCCGTGCCGTCTGGACCAGTCGCCAGAGCGTGAAGCTGGATCGAAATGTCGTCACGCGGGCACAATAGAGTCGGCCACTGACAATCACGCGCCAGCAGTCTCCGTGCACGCGCGAAGGTGTTCCCCGTCTGGGCATCCGACCGAATCCGGCTCGACACCGTGCCTGCCCGTAAGAGCAGACGGCCTCGGTCGACGGCAGCGTGATCCGACCCGCACGACCGGCTGAGCACATGCCATCTGCGCAGGCCGTGCATGGGGACCAGTCGAGTGCCGTCATCTCACGAGCTGAGAGCATCAGTTCGATTCCCGTCGCCCGCTCTTCTCGAAGTCCCAGATCACCGGCCTGGGGCTTCGAGAAGAGCGGGTGTCAGGCCGCTCACGTCGCAGTACGGCGATCCAACGCCGACGCTCGAAGGCCGAGTGGTCGTGCCGGGAACAGCCGGTGTGGCCGGCGCGGTTGCACCGGTCGAGGGGCCGGCGCCGGACGGCGGGAGCACCGAGGCCGCGAGGTCGTCCGCCCCATCAGGATCCGAGCTCCAGGATCGCGGCACGTCCGCCGCGTACTCGGGCCGGAACTCATCTCCGCAGGAGGACTGTTTCATGACCGACCGGCCCTTGACGCTCATGGCAGTACACGCCCACCCCGACGACGAGGCCACCGGAACCGGAGGTGTCCTCGCGCGGTACGCGGCGGAAGGCATCCGCACGGTTCTCGTGACGTGTACCGACGGCGGTTGCGGTGACGGGCCGGGGGGTGTCAAACCGGGCGAGCCCGGGCACGACCCGGCGGCGGTCGTCTCGATGCGTCGTCAAGAGCTCGAAGCGAGCTGTGACGTCCTGAAGGTCAGCGATCTGGAGATGCTGGACTACGCCGACTCCGGGATGATGGGCTGGCCGAGCAACGACGCCCCCGGATCCTTCTGGCGGACCCCCGTGGAGGAAGGCGCGGCCCGACTCGCGGAACTCATGCGGCACTACCGGCCTGATGTGGTCGTCACCTACGACGAGAACGGCTTCTACGGCCACCCCGACCACATCCAGGCCCACCGCATCACGATGGCGGCGCTGGAGATGACCGCGCTGACCCCGAAGGTGTACTGGACCACGATGCCCCGCTCGGGGATGCAGCGGTTCGGCGAGATCATGCGCGAGTTTCATCCGGACATGCCGGAGCCGGATCCTGCCGAGGCCGCCGCGATGGCCGAGATCGGCCTCCCCGACGATGAGATCACCACGTGGGTGGACACCACCGCGTTCAGCGGTCAGAAGTTCGACGCGTTGGCCGCGCATGCCAGCCAGGGCGAGAACATCTTCTTCCTCAAGATGGGAAAGGAGAGGTTCGGCGAGTTGATGGGTGTGGAGACCTTCGTACGGGTCCAGGACGCCACCGGCGCGGCCCTGCCCGAGGACGATCTCTTCGCCGGACTGCGCTGATCCGCCCGTAGGACCGGCCGGGAAAGCGCATCGGCCGCACGGTGCGATCGAGCGGGTCGCTCACAGCGCTTCGGCGGTGCTCCCCGGAAGGACTTTCCGCGCCTTCGGGTCGGCAGCGTGCCCATGGCGTGCCCTGCCCGTACGACCTGTCGGTGGGCGCCGCCACTCGCGTGAGGGCTGTCGCCGGGTTCCGGCTCGTCGAGCGGGAACCCGGCGGGGTCCGCGGGATCAGCGGACGTCGACGTAATCGCCCGAGGCGGTGGCGGGTGCGGTGGTGGACGTGCCGGCGAAGGTGTAGCGCCAGTAACCGTCCGTCGACGCCTTCACCGTGGTCTTCAACGCACCGGAGCTGTCGGTGGTGATCGTCTTGACCGTCGTGTAGGTGGACGTCCCCTTCTTACGGAACTGCAGCTTCACCTTCTGACCGGTGTAGCCGTGGTAACCGCCGCGCGTCTCCCAGTCCGCGCGGGCGAGCTTGCCGGTGACGGTGAGGGTCTTGCCCTTGGCAACCGGTTCGGGAGCCGCGTTGACCGTCAGCGTCGCGTCCCGCACGACGGGGACCGACTTGGCGGCGTGCAGATCGACATGGCCCGTGCGGTCCGCGGACTCGGCCCAGGCGGCCAGCTTCCAGGTGCCGGCGAAGGAGTTGCGGCCGAGGGACCAGCGCGGCTGGATGTAGGCGAAGTGTGCCTCACAGGTGGAGGTGGTCGCGCTGGCCTCGGTGCAGGTCGCCGGCCAGGTGCCGTAGAGGACGGCGTCGGGGGTGTCGTACGAGCCCTTGTACAGGTACATGTCCCCGCTCGCGATCCCCGACGGGTCGGTCGCGGTGAACCTCGCCTTGAACTCCTGCAGCGGCACGTCGGTCAGCTCGACCCGCTTGCCCTCGTTGACCACGACGTTCGAGATACGGGTCGCCCCCGCCGTCTCGTCACCGTGGGACGCCGGACCCGCGAACGCCCTGGTGATGACGCGGTCCAGGCTGCCGCCCCGGTCGTCGGCGGCGGTGACGCGCAGCGAGACGAAGGAGGCGGTGGCGGGGAGGTCGAGCGTCGCCGAGCCGTCCGCCGCGACGTCGAGGTCCGTCCAGGTGGCGCCGTCGTCCGTGGAGTGGGCGAGCCCGGTGATCCGGGTGTTGGCCGTCGCCGCGTCCGTGTTGCGGGTGGTCGCGCTCGCCCGCACCCGGACCGGTCCGGCGGCCGCCCGGCCGTAGGCGTCGAGCCCGGGAACGCTCAGCTGCGCGTCGATGAGCGGGAGTTCGCTGCCCTCCTCGTACTCCGAGCGGAACGTCCACTTGTTGCGTACCTCCGTGGACAGCCGGGAGTACGGGACACGACGGTGGACGGTCTGGTCGAGGGTGTACGTCCTCTGCAGCGAAGGCAGGCTGGACGACGTCAGCGAGTGGTACGCGTCGAGGCCGTCGGCCTGGGCGTAGGTGATGCCGTCGGAGGAGGTGAGCTTGTACGAGTACGTCGCACGGCCGTCGGTCGCCGTGTGGCCGGCCGCGTCACCGAAGGCGTTCAGCTCGGACAGCCGGATCTTCCCGAAGTTCCGCTGCGAACCGCCCCACTCCGGTCGACTCGGCTGCAACGGGGCCGCGCCCAGGTTTTCGCCCGCGCTGGTCCCCGCGGGCAAGGTACGGTCCGGGAGGTTCAGGCTCAGCTCGCCGCTCCCGTAGGACAGCAGTCGGCTGTAGGTGACGCCCGGGGTGGCGTACTCGGTGACCGAACCGGTGACAGGCACCGCGGAGCCGATGAAGACGCCCGTCCATTCGCCGAAGGACGGGACACTCTGCAGAGCGGCCGTGGTCCGGGTGCCCGGGGCGCTCATCTTCGTCACGGTCTTGGCCAGTGTCGAGGCACGGACCGTCACCACGGGTGAAGCGGGCACGGTCTTCGTGAAGCTGTGCGTGAGGTCGTAGCGGTAAGGACTCGGCACACTCGCCGAGGCGCCCTTCTTGACGAGCACCTCGTGCAGGCGCAGAGAGACGCCGCTGACCGAGAAGGGAGTGACGTACACCTTGTCGGCCCCCGAACCGGCGAAGCCCGCCAGGTCGCCGCCCGGGACACTGATCCACACGGCGGACGCGTCCCGTGTGGCGGTGGTGTCGTCGGTGCGGATGGCGGTCTCCTTCGCCGCCCGCTGGTCGAAGGTGACCGTCTTGGCGGCCGAACCGACCGAGAAGGTACGGGTGAGCAGGTAGCTCGGCTCCAGCCAGTCGTTGTGCAGCGCGACCGAGAAGTAGTCACCCGGTGGCAGCTTCACGGTCGCCGAGGCGCCCGCGGTGTCGCTGTCGACGGCGTACGACGTCCAGGTCTTGCGGTCCCAGACGTAGAACGACTTGGACCGGACATCGGCGTTCGTGATGCTCAGCTTGACCGAGTACGTCGCCGCGGCGGCGTACGTCGTCTGGAGAACGCCCCGAGCGTCTTCGGTGCGCGCGGTCGGCTGAAGCTCCGCGGTCGGGCGGTCCGCGGCGGACTCACCGGCCGGCCGCACGGACACCGTGCCGTCCACCGACGCGACGGAGTAGCGGGGCGGGGCGGTGCCCGCCTCGTCCGCCGTCACCCGGATGTCACGTCCGCCGATGAGCTCGACGCGTCCGCGGTCCCCCAACTCGGCGCTCTGCCCGGCACGGACCCCCACGTCCTCCGCGGGCGAGACCGTCCCCGTGGTGGCCGGTCCGCCGCCCGGCGGGGACGGCGACGCCGTCGCCGCGGACGTGAGCAGCGACGAGGCGGTCAGCACCGCCCCGCACAGTCCCGCCGCCGCCGCGCGTCTTCGTATCCGGCCCACACGGAAAATGAACATCCGTCACCCCTCTGGCGGTTTCCCCTGAGAACGCCCCCCGGCTCATCCGCCACAGGAGACGATCGGCTCACTTTAGAGGGCGGTACCGACACCGCCGAGGGGTTTCCCGCGCACCAGGGCGCCACCGGCCGCCCCGAGTTTCCGAACCCGGCGGCCCGGCAAGCCGGGACCGGGCCTTGTCCGCCGTCGCGACGACGGACGGATCACCCGGGAGGCCCTCCCCCGAGCATTTACTTGGCTAGCCACACAATCGGTGCTACTTTTATGTGGCTGGCCACAGAAGTGGGCGGCGCAACGGATCCACGTCAGGGGAGAGCAGTCATGAAGGCCATCGTCTTCGATACGTTCGGCGGCACCGAGGTCCTGCACGAGGCGGAGATCGCGACCCCCGAGCCCGGTCCCGGCCAGGTGCGCGTGCGGGTTCACGCCGTCGGTGTGAACCCGGTGGACGGCAAGATCCGCTCCGGTGTCATGGAGGCCGTCTTCCCCACCACCCTGCCCGCCGTGCCCGGCGGGGAGATCGCCGGCGTGGTCGACGCGGTCGGCGCGGGCGTCGAGAACCTGAAGGTGGGCGACGAGGTGCTGGGCTGGTCCGACACCGGTTCCTACGCCCAGTACGCCCTGGCCCCGGCCGCGGTCCTCGCCCCCAAGCCGGCCGGTCTGGACTGGACCCACGCCGCCGCCCTGCCCGTGGCGAGCGACGGCGCCGAACGGGTGCTGGACCTGCTCGACGTCGGCGCGGGTGAGACGCTGCTGATCCACGGCGCCTCGGGCGCCCTCGGCACCATCGCCGTCCAGCTCGCCGTCGCCCGCGGCGCGCGGGTCATCGGCACCGCCGGAGCGGCCAACCAGGAGTACGTCACCTCGCTCGGCGCCACCGCGCTGGTCTACGGGGACGGCCTCGTCGAGCGGGTCCGCGCGCTCGCCCCCGAAGGGGTGGACGCGGTCTTCGACGCGGCCGGCAAGGGCGCGCTGGAGGACTCCATCACCCTGCGCGGCGGCACCGACCGGATCGTCACCACCGCCGACTTCCGCGCCCGCGAACTCGGCGTCGTCTTCGCCGAGGGGCCCCAGCGCCGCTCCGCCGCCCGCCTCGCCGAACTGGCCCGGCAGGCGGCCGACGGCACGCTGGTGACCACGGTCGGCGCCACCTACCCGCTGGCCCAGGCCGCCCGGGCGCAGCAGGCCAGCGACGCCGGCCACAACCGGGGCAAGATCGTCCTCACCGTCGACTGAAGAACGATCACCGCCACTCCTGTGGCCGAGGGAGCAGCAATGTCCGGTTCCACGTCATCCCAGCCGCCGACCGCGGCGAGCGAGGGTCGTTTGAGCTACGCCGTCTTCCAGCTCGCCCGCGCCCACCGCGGCCACGCCGCCGCCATGCTGCGTGCCATGAACCTGCACCCGGGGCAGGAACTGCTGCTGATGCAGCTCTTCGACCGTGACGGCCAGACCCAGGCCGAGTTGCTGGAGCAGGTGGGCCTCGACCACTCCACCGTCTCCAAGTCGCTGCGCCGCATGCAGGAGGCGGGGCTGCTCACCCGGGAGCCCGCCCCTCACGACCGGCGGGTCATGGTGGTCCACCTCACCGATGCCGGGCGCGCCCTGCGGGAGCCGATCACCGACATGTGGCGCACCCTGGAACGGATCTCCGTACGCGATCTGACCCCCGAGCAGGCCGACCTGTTCACCACGTGGGCCCGTCTGATCGAGACGTCGATCAGGGACCACGGGCGGGGGACGCCCGCCGAGTGAGCCCGCGCGGCCGGGCGGACCGTTCGCACGCTGAGCCCACGGACTGCCGGGCCCGCGGGCTGCCGGGCCCGCGGCGACCGCCGGGGGGGTGATCCCCCGGCGGTCCCGCCACCGCTCGTGCCGGACGGGTGCGGGCGTCAGGCCTCGAGGGTGTAGAGGTTGAACTCCTCCCAGCCGGAGATCTCACCGGAGCGGGCGCGCAGGACGTACTGGAGCGAGCCGGTGTAGTTGTTCTCCATGGTGACGAAGAGGCCGTTCAGCGTGGACTGGAGCGCCCAGCGGTCCAGGTCCTCGTTGTGGTAGAGGACGAACCGCTCCCAGCCGCCCACACTGGTGGAACGGGCGCGCAGCTCGTTCTGCGCGTCGCCGGTGAAGTTCTTCTCGACCGCCACGTAGCGGTCGTTGGCCAGGGACTTCAGCGCGTACGTCTCGGTGGCCTCGTCCCATTCGAAAGCGAAGCCCTCCCAGGAGCCGTTGTACGCGTCGGAACGGGCCCGGAGCACACCGGTGTGGGGGGCGGCGTACGACTTCTCCGTGGCGACGAACCTGTCGTTGCGGAGCGACTGCAGGGCCAGCAGCTCGGGCTCCTCGGCCTGTACGGAGACGTCGTCGCCGGCGGCGAGCGGCGTCTTCCGGGCCTCCGCGTCGCGGGTGATGTCCGTCAGTTCGGTGGCGTCGACCTTCTCCCACCCGCCGGGGACGGACGCCGGCCGGTCGGCCCGCGGGGCCGCTCCGGCCACGGGTGCGGCCCAGGCGGAGGCCGCCAGCAGGGCACTGAGGGACAAAAGGACGGGGGTCATGCGTCTCACGGCTTTTCCTCACCCTTCGGGGAACGGATTCTGGGCACGGTGAGACGGTGGGCCCGCAATGGGTTTCCAGCCGTTTCCCGGAAGATCAACGGCACGAAGAACACAAGCCGTTTCCCGCGCGCCGGGTGATTTCCCGGCGCACAGCGGTCCCCTCCCGTATCTCCCGCCCCCTCGACGACTGCGGTCGGCGCCCCTCCCCGGGCACTTCGGCAGCGACTGCGCCGCTTGACGCAACCGCGCCGATGTAAAGGACGGTGCGCGAGTGACGGAAGTTATTTCACTTCGAATTGGGCGAGAGTTCACCGACCTGCTCGCGCATCCTTTTCGCCCGCGCGGAAGCGCGGAGAGGAGACGGAAGTGAGGAGACAGCGGTCCGGTCCTGGAATTCGGCGCTGCGCGAAAGGCCCGGTCGCTTCTTGAAAAGAACCGTCAAAGGAACCGTTCCGGTTTCGGCCGGGGCGCGTGCGGGGACCGTTCCGCCGTCGCGCCGGTACGGCTCGGAAGGGTCCGGGGCCGTACCGGCGGACGGGGCCGGCTACTTGGTGAAGGTGAAGTACTTCCAGGCGCCGTGCGTCGTGGAGTTGACGGTGTCGCCGGAGGAGCCTTTGACGTACGACGAGCGCATGCGGGCGCGGATGCCGGACTCGCCCGGTGCCTCCAGGCGCACGGCCGACTTCCCGTCGGCGCCCAGGGCGAAGTACTCGGAGGGGGAGTCGTACCAGGTGCCCCCGTGGTAGACCTGGAGCTGGAAGCGCTGCTTGCGGCCCTCGTAGTAGTTCATGGTGGTGGTGAACACCGGGTCGGTGTTCTTGCGGAAGTAGTAGTACGTCGTGGAGCCGATCTTGCCCGTCTTGTAGTGCTTGGAGACGGAGGTGGAGACCTTCGCCCGGGCGTACCCCGTGGACTTCACGGTCTTCGAGGCGTAGCGGGCATCGCCGGTGAAGACCGCGGAGACGGTGGTGTCGCGGGTCATGGTGACGGTCGCCGACAGGTCGCCCTTGGAGTTGACCTTGGCCGTCTTCAGCAGCTTCTTCGACTTGTCGGAGCCGAAGGGGTCCGCGTAGATCGAGACGGTGCGGTTCTTGTACGTCGTGCCGAGGTGCGCGGTGAAGGTGACCTTCTTGCCGTACGAGTACAGCTTGCCGTTGTTGTTCAGGCTCAGCGTGGTCGACTTGCGCGAGACGTCCACCGTGTCCGAGCCGGAGGCCGGGGCGTGCGTGGCGTCGCCCGCGTAGGAGACCTTGTAGGTGACCTTGCCGCCGGCGGGCGGGGTGTCCGTGAAGGAGAAGCCGCCGTCCGCCTTCGTCCGGACGCCGGCCAGCGCCTTGCCCTTCGGTGCGTCGACGTCCGTACGGGTCACCTTGAGGGTGGTGCCGGCGGGGAGGGGCGTCCTGGAGGTCAGCTTGCCGGTGACGGTGAGCTTCTTGGCCCGTTCCGACTTGGTGGGGGCCGAGACCTTGAGGGCGGGCAGTTCCTTGGTGGGGTCGGTCAGGGCACGCAGGGTGTGGGTGCCGTGGGTGTTCACGGAGACGGCGAAGACCCGGCTCGAGTCCGGCGCCCAGGCGAGCGCTCCGTCCACGAGGGTGTCGGCGCCGCTGCTGTCGCCGGTGTTGGGGAAGTCGTACTCCCGCACCGGCACCGGGTCACCGGGCCGGTGGACGTGGACGTCGGGGTCGTACCAGGAGAAGCTGCCGCCCGCGACGCTGCCGTCGGGCGCGACCCGCACGGCGTTCGGGTAGGCGTCGATGGGGTAGCCCGACTGTTCGGTGAGGTCGGCGGTCGAGTAGGAGCCGATGCCGTAGCCGTACTCCGGGTCGCCCCACGAGGTGAGGACCTGCTTGCCGTCGGGCGTCAGGTCCAGCTGCTTCACGGCGGTGTCCATGGAGCCCTTGACCCGCAGTGCGGCCCCGTCGGCCGAGACGTCGTAGACGGCGAGGTCGCCGCCGTTGCCGGCCACCAGGACGCCCGGGACGGCCGGGTCGGACGCCAGGAACATCCCGAAGGCGCCGGAGAAGCCGATGTCGCCCCGCTGGGCGAGGCGGACGACGGGTTCGGGGCCGGAGGTGTCCAGCGAGCCGAAGTCCGTGCCGTGGGCGAACCAGATCCGTCCGTCCACCACCTCCAGGTCGCCGGGGGTCACGCCGACCGGGTAGCTCGCGGTCCGGGTGTACGTGCTCGTCTCCACCGAGACGATCCGGTTGCCGTCCTTCACGGCCGCGTACACCTGCCCGGAGTCGGCGGACAGCGCCAGGCCGGTCACGCCGGCGAGGCCGGTCAGCTTCGCCTTCACGGTGCCGCTGTAGTCGGTGACGACGATCGTGCCGCCGGTCGGGTCGGAGACGTAGACCCGCTGGTGGGCGCCGTCGACGACGATGTCACCGACCGACTTCACCGGAAGGACCTTCGCGGAGTCGGCCGATGCCGGACTCGCCACGCCCCCTACCAGGACCGCGGAACCGAGGGCGACCGCGAGTGCCGTCGCGGTCGCGATGCTGCGCCTGCGCACAGTGATGTGAACCCCCACAGAAGAAGTCCGGTGTCCACCGGACGGGAACGAACGGCCGCGCGTTCCCCCTCACCCGACGACGGGTGTTCGAACGCTGCCGGAGACGCAGCGTATGACATGCGAGTGACAACTGAGGAACGCATTGAGCGACTTGGCCGGGCGGACTCACGGGCCGAGGTGCCGACGGGGAGGCCGTGGGGGCCGCGCCCACCCGGTCCGTGTGCGGCCGGAGGCGTTCGCGGCAGGAGCGGTGGGGGCTTCAGGGCGGTGGGGCGGGCCCGGGTTCCCTCAAGTGACGGTCGGGGAGGGCGAGTTCGGTCCGTGTCGTCCGGTGGAGGTGGTGGAGGTGGTGGAGGAGGTCCCGGAATGACTGCGGATTCCGGGACCTCCTCGCCGTCAGCGGGTCTGCGCCCACACCGCCAGCAGACCCACCACGGCCGTGCCCGCTCCGTAGCACGCGCCCCGGAGGAACTGGTCGGCCGCGATGCCGCGGCGGCGTGCGATCCACCGCGCGGCGTCACACGTCGCCCGGCCGCAGCGCGCCCCCGCGGCGGACAGCCGTCGTCCGGTGGCCCCCCGTCGGCCCGGGGGTGCCGCTTTCTCCATGGAGCACCCTGACCGGGCGCGCCGTACTTTCATGGTGGTGGCACCTGCCTTCCTCGGTGTGGTGGTTCTCCCCGGGTGACCGGGCAGCCGGGCACGGCCGCGGCGGGATGTACGGGAGGGCCGGGATCACCGCCCGGCGAGGGTCGGGATCGGGTGGGCGGCCTGTGCGGGGCGCAGCGGCCGGAACGTGACCCGGCCGTCGGCGTCGATGCGGGCGCCGTGCACGGCGGGCTCGGGCAGGCTGTTGTAGTGGAAGGGCGTGGAGAAGTAGTAGGCGCCGGTGTCCGGGACGACGACGAGGTCGCCGACGTCGAGGAGGGGCAGCGCGCGGTCGCGTGCCAGCAGGTCACCGGCGAAGCAGCACGGTCCCGCGACGTCCTGCCGCACGGGCCGGCCGTGCTTGGCCCGGCCGTGGGGGTCGTGGGCCTCGATCCGCAGGGGCCAGGCGTCGGGGGCGAACACCGTGCGCGTGGCGACCTGTGCGCCGGCGTGGGTGATCGCGACGGGGCGCCCGCCGACGGTCTTGGTGTACTCGACGTACGCGGCCATGAAGCCGTTCTTGGCCAGCACGGAGCGGCCGAACTCGGTGACGATCTCGTACCCGCCCGAGAACAGGGCCGGCGCGTGTTCGCGCAGGTGGTCCACGTAGGTGTCGAAGCCGGGCGTCGTCTCGTCGTCGGCGAAGTTGACCGGCAGTCCGCCCCCGATGTCGATGCCGGTGACCTGCCGGCGGCCGAGGTGGGCGTTGACCTCCTCGGCGAACTCCACCGCCTTCGCGATGCCCCGGGCGATCAGGTCCAGGGGGCAGCCCTGCGAGCCGACGTGCGTGTGCACCCAGGTCAGCCAGGGGCGTTCCCGGTACGTTCGCAGCAGTCGTCGCCGGTTGCCCTCGTCCTCCAGGGGGATGCCGAACTTCGAGGTCGCGGTGGCGGTGCTCATGGCGGTGATCGAGCCGGCGCCGACCTGGGGGTTGACGCGCACGCCGATCCGCGAGCCGGAACGGCGGTCCGCCAGGATCTCGTCCAGCCGCTCCAGCTCCTGGAAGCTGTCCGCGTTGACCGCGACCCCCAGGCTCAGGGCCCAAACCAGTTCGGCCCGCGTCTTGGCGGGGGAGTCGAACACGATGTGCGCGGGGTCGAAGCCCGCCTCCAGCGCCTGGGCGAGTTCGCCCGCGCTGGCGACCTCGCAGCCCATGCCGCTCAGGCGCAGTTCCTCGAGCACGGGGACCAGGCAGTTCGCCTTGGCCGCGAACGCGTGCAGGACCCGCGGGGAGTCGGGGAACGCGCTCCGCAGGGACGCGACGGTCTCGTTGACGCCGTCGAGGTCGACGAACCCGGCCAGCACGGCCGTCTCGGGCTCCAGGAGTCCCTGCCGTACGGCCTCCCGCAGAATCCGCTCGCGCCGGTCCGCCTTGTCGGAACCACTCATCGTGCACCCTCCCTGGGCCGGGGTCTCACCGCCCCACGACTGCCGTGGGGCGGACCTCCAGGGTTCCGCCGCGGCGGTGCGGATGTCTTCGTCACAAGCCCCGGTGTTCCGCCGCCCGGTTCTCACCGTGGGGCGAAACCACGGACGTGGCGCGGCCGCCGTCGTGCCCCGGTACGAAGGAACCGCCCCTTCCTCGTGGCGGCGCCCGGAAGCTCACGCCTCCCGGCCCCCGCGCTCCAGGAGGCGCAGTTGCAGCTGGGCGAGGAGCCGGGCGTCCGGACTGCGCAGGTCGAGCCCGGACACCTCGGTGATCCGGTTGATCCGGTGCCGCAGGCTGTTCGCGTGCACCCCCAGCGCCCTGGCGGTGTCCGGTACGTGGCCGAAGTGGTCCAGGTACACCCGCAGGGTCCGCACCAGGGTGTCCCCGCCGTGCCCGGCGTCGAACGCCACCAGGCGTGCCACCGGTGTCCCCGGCGCCGGGTCCGGTCCCGTCAGCGTGTCCAGCATCTGGTGCAGGGCGATCGACTCGGCCACCTCGTCCGCGGAGGCGACGGTGCGGTGCTCCCCCGCCGAGAGCAGGGCCCTCAGCGCCAGGTCCGCCGACCGGCGGGACTCGGGCAGGGCCGCCAGGGCGTCGGCCACCGTGCCCAGGCCGATCCTCGTCTCCGGCCCGAACACGTCGGCCACCTGCCGCACCAGTGACTTCCCCAGCCGCCTGACCTGTTCGACGGCCCGCCGCCCGTCCTGGTGCAGCCCGCCCACCAGGACCAGGGCCCCCTGCTCGACCGGCACCACCACCGACGTGAGGTCGTTCGCGCCGCAGCACACGGACAGCAGGGCGCACAGCCTCCCGGTCTCCTCCCCCTTGCGGGAGGCTCCGGGACGTACCGCCAGGACCGCGCAGTTCCCGTGCGCCGGTATCCCGGTGCGTTCGGTCAGCACCTCTGCGGATCCCCGTCCGTCGAGCAGCGCGCGGGCCGTGTCCTCGACCAGCCGGGCGTGCGTGCGGTGCGACCGGTGGTGCAGCAGGTGCACGGCGGCCGCCCGCGCCGCCGACCGCAGGGTGTCGGCGGCGTGCGGCGGGAGGTCACCGCCCGCGGCCGCCACCCAGATCGATCCCAGGATCTCCCCGCCCGCCCGGACCGCCACCACCAGACGCTCGGGGTTGTCCCCGTGCGCCGGCCGGTGGATGACGTCCCCCGACCCCCACAGCGCCTGGAAGAACCCGGCCTCCCGCATGGCGGCCACGCGCCACTCCGGCACCCGGCGGCCGAGGATCGTCAGCCGGCGCAACTCGTCGACGTCCTCCTTCGTGGACGAGTACGCCAGGACCCGGGACTCCACGTCCTCGATCGTGACCGCGCCGCCCACCAGGACCGCCACCGCGTCGGCCAGCCCGTTCAGGTCGCCCGGCAGCACGGCCGCCACCGCCGGGTCGGCGGGGACCCCGGACAGGACCAGACCGGCCCGCAGCGCGCCCACCAGCTCGGTCCAGCCGCACCACGCCGTCCGGAAGAGCACCGCCGTACCGGCGTCCTCGACGGCCGCCCGCAGCGTCTCCGGGGGCCGCCCCGTCCTTCCCGGCCCGAAGACCACCGCGGCCGCGCCCCGTCCGGCGGCCTCGCGCACGACGTCGACGGCGGCGGCCGAGTGCGGGTCGACGCCCACGGCCAGCACCACCTGCCCCCGGGCCGGTCCCGCGTCCAGCGGGTCCAGCACGGTCACGCCCTCGACCACGACCTCCAGGCCGCGGGGAGCCAGGTACGGCTCCAGCGCACCGGCCCCCATGACCGACAGCAGGCCTTCCAGCGTCGGTCCCGCCGCGGTGCCGTCCCCCTGCCCGTCCCTCTCGTTCAGCGCCATCCGGTCCCCCCATCTCGGTGCGTCACGTGACGGTGAGTGTAGAAGGCGTTACGGGAACGAGTAAGGCATATGCCCGAAAGTCGACCCGCCGCACGGGTGGCGTGGGAGACTCCGTCCGCCGGGTGGTCAGCCGGAGGGCTCCTGCGGGGCCGGCTCTTCCGGTCGCTCCGGCGGGGAGGACACGACGGGGCACGCGTGGTCCGACTGCGTCATCGTCCATCCGTCCCCGAGCACCTGGAGGCTGCCGGGCTCGGCGGAACGGCGCGCGGTGTCACCGTCGGCTTCCGCATTGGCTTCGGCTCTCGCTTCGGCTTCCGCCTCGGCTTCGGCTTTCGCCTCGGCTTCTGCTTTCGCCTCGGCTTCCGGATCGGTGCGGGAGACGGCGGTGGGGACCGACGGGTACGCGTGGCCCACCGTGCACGCCAGCTGGAGCACGGCCCGACGGCTCAGCGGTGCCGTCTCACCGGGGAGCCGTACGGAGAGGGTGCCGTCGCCGGCGATCACCACCCGTGGCGCGTCCGTCAGGCGGGGCAGCTCCGTGGTGGCCGACGCGGCCCCGTTCGCGGCCGGCCCCTCGAACAGCAGGCGTACGACGGCCTCGACGTCCCCGGCGTCGTCGGTCCGGCGGGGATAGGGCGTCAGGTCCCCGTCGCGCAGGAAGAAGAGGGAGACGGTGGCGGGCGTCGAGGGCGGTGCCGCGCCGGGGGAGAACATGCCGCTCGCCGGCGCACCGGCCTCGATGACACCGGACGGGGGCACTCCGCACGCCGTGAGCGCGACCGCGGCCACGGCCGTGAGCCCGGACAGCAGCGCCGCCGTCCACGAGCCCCTCACCGGGTGCTCCCGCCGTCGCCGGTGGCGGGGTCGGCATCCGTGTCGTCGTCGTGGTGGTGGTGCAGCGGGAGTTCGACCGTGAACGCCGCGCCGCCCCCGGGCAGGTTCGCCGCCCGGATGCGCCCTCCGTGCAGGCGCACGTTCTCCGCCGTGATGGCCAGGCCCAGCCCGCTGCTCTCGCTCCTGGCCCGTGAGGTGCTCGCCTTGTAGAACCGCTCGAAGACGTGCGGCATGGCCTCCTCGGCGATCCCCGGCCCGTTGTCCGTCACCTCCATGACCGCCCACGCCCTGCCCTCCTCGTCCTCGCGCACCTCCATGGTCAGGCGTACGGGCGGCGCTCCGTGCCGCAGCGCGTTGCCGATCAGGTTGGCCGTCACCACGTCGAGCCTGCGCGGATCGACGTGTGCGCGGAGCACCCCCGGTCCGGGCAGCCGGGTCTCCACCTGCTCCTGCCACCACCGGGAGGCGATGGTGCGCCGTACGGACTCGGCCAGGTCGATCTCGTCCCGGTTGAGTTCGGCCGCCCCCGCGTCGAAGCGGGAGATCTCCATCAGGTCGTTCACCAGTCCGCTCAGCCGGTTCGTTCCCTCGCTGATGAGCCGCAGCGCCTCACCGGTCTCCCCCTCCCCCTCCAGGTCCAGTACGTCGGTGACCGCCGACATCGCCGCCAGCGGTGTGCGCAGCTCGTGGGAGACGTCCGCCACGAAGCGGCGCCCCTGCGCCTCCAGGCGGCGCAACTCCTTCACGGTCCGCTCCAGTTCGGCCGCCGTCTCGTTGAAGGACTGGGAGAGGTCGGCCAGTTCGTCGGAGCCGGTGACGTCCAGCCGGACGTCGAGGTGTCCCGCGGCCATCCGGCGCGTCGCCCGGCGCAGCGCCCGTACGGGACGCAGTACGCCGCTCGCGGCGAGCAGCGCCAGGACGACGGCGAGGCACAGGGCCACCAGGGTGGCCCGCTCGATGCCGCGGACCATGGCCTCGACGTACCCCTCCTCGGCGGTCTGCGGGACCTCCAGGTACATCACGAACCCGGAGAGCCGGGGCTCCGTGCCCTCGCCCGAGGTGTACGTGACGGGCATGCCGACGACGAGACGGGGACGCCCGTCGACGTTCACCCGCTGGAACACCGCGGCGCGCCTGTCCCGGACGGACCGGAGCAGTTCGGGGCTCAGTTCGACGAAACCGGCGCTCGGCGCGTAGGCGCGGTGGCCGTCGTACGTGGCCATGACCTTCCAGCCCGACGAACGGTTCGCGTACAGCACCTGGTCCGCCGCGGACTGGAGGTCCGCCTGGTCCGGGGCGAAGGGGACGTAGGGCGCGACGGCGTCGACGCTCGTGCGGAACCGGTTGATGACGGTGTCCTGGCTCTGCTGGAGCACCCCCGTGCGCGCCTCCCGGAAGGCGAGGGCCCCGGTGCCCAGGGAGCTGGCCATGGCCACCAGGACGAAGGACGTCAGCAGGCGGGGGCGCAGACCGCGCAGGGGGAGCGGGACGCGCGCCAGGGCCGCCCGGAGGAACCGCCGGGGGCCGTCGGCCGTGGGGGACTCGGGTACGGTCCTCCGCGCCCCGGCGGTCTTCCGTGTTCGTGCGGTCCTCCGTGTCCGCGCGGACGTCCGGTCGCTCATGAGGTGCCGGACGAGGTGCCGAAGCGGTAGCCGAATCCGCGTACGGTCTGCACGTAGCGGGGGTTCCTGCCCTCGCCGAGCTTGTTGCGCAGTCGCTTCACGCAGGCGTCCACGAGCCGTATGTCACCGTGGTAGCTGTGTTCCCAGACCGCTTCCAGCAGCTGCTGGCGGCTGAACACCTGGCCGGGCGAGGCCGACAGGGTGAGCAGCAGGCGCAGTTCGGAGGGGGCGAGGGGGACGGGTTCGCCGCGGTGCGTCACCACGAGCCCGGCGCGGTCGACGACCAGCTCGCCGTGCGTCTCCGCCCGGGGGCGGGTGCCGTCCGGCAGCGACGCGTCCTGCCGGCGCAGTACGGCCCGTATCCGCGCGTCGAGGACCCGGGCCTGCACGGGCTTCACCACGTAGTCGTCCGCACCGGTCTCCAGTCCCACGACCACGTCGACGTCGTCTCCCCGGGCCGTCACCATGATGATCGGCACCTGGTCGCGGTCCCTGATCCGGCGGCACACGTCCAGGCCGGAGATGCCGGGCAGCATGAGATCGAGCACGACGACGTCCGGCCGGAAGGGCCGGAGCCGTTCCAGCCCCTCCTCGCCCGTCTCCACGGCGAGGACCTCATGTCCCTGGTGCCGCAGACCCAGTTGGACGGCCCTGCGGACATCCAGGTCGTCCTCGACGATCAGAACCCGTGGCATTTCGGCAGTGTAAGCAGACCGCACGAGACGACCGTCCCGCGGAAGGTCCCCCTCCGGCCGCCGTTACACAACGATCACACGGGTCGGGGAACGCGGACGCCGTTACCTTTCCGTGACGGTGCCGGCTCATGGGGATCATCTGGGATCACCAGATTGACCTGCCATGCATGCGGCACGACAGCGGCGGTCCTCACCTCCCACCGACAGCACCGCGGCCGGTCACCGCGCCGGCCGCCGGCGCCGGTCCACCCATCGCCGGGGGCGGCCGCGCCGCCGGGGCCGGGGCCGGGGCCGGGGCCTGCTGATCGGCCTGCTGGTCACCGTCGGCCTGCTGGGTTCGGCGGCGTACCTCCTGGACGGCGGGCGGAGCGACGCGTCGAGCGGTGCGCCGCACCGGCGGAGCACGCACGTCTCCCCCACTCCCACTCCCACTCCCACACCGTCCTCCTCCCCTTCCTCCTCCCCCTCCGTCTCTCCCTCCCCCTCCGCGAGCCGGACCGGGATCGACGTCCCCCCGACGGGCAGCGGGACGTTTGTCACCGCGCGGGCCGGTGGGGAGACGGTGGGCAGCGGTTCCCGCCCGGTGCGCTACGTCGTGGAGGTCGAGACCGGCCTCGACGTCTCGCCGTCCCAGGCGGCGGACGAGATCGCCGACATACTCGCCGCCCCGCGGGGCTGGACCCACGACCCGGACCACGCGTTCCAGCTGGTGGGCGCGGGATCACCGCACGACATCAAGATAAGGATCGCGACACCGGGGACGGCGGACGCCCTGTGCTGGGCTGGCATCCAGCAGGACACCGGCGGCGAGTACAACTGCGAGGTGCCGGGAGGGGTGGTGGTGAACCTCAAGCGCTGGGTCAAGGGCTCCCCCACCTTCGACGGGCCGATCCACGACTACCGGGCGCTGATCATCAACCACGAGATGGGGCACTTCCTCGGCCACGGGCACGTGACCTGCGGGGGCGCCGGACGGCTGGCTCCCGTGATGATGCAGCAGATCAAGGGCCTGCACGGCTGCGTCGCCAACGCCTGGCCCTACGACGAGAACGGTGACTTCGTCACCGGGCCACCCGTATGACCGGCGCCGGTCCCCGAGCCGGCCGGCACGGCGGACGCGCGGACGCGCGGAAAGCGGGCCGTGCCGGAATGAACCGGCCCGGCCCGCTCCCCCTGCGCCGGGGTGGCCTCAGTGCTTGAAGGCGTCCTTGGCCTTCTCCTTGGCTTCGCGGGCGTCGCCCTTGCTCTTCCTGGCCTGCCCCTCGGCGGCCATGCGGTCGTTCCCGACGGCGCTCCCCACGGCTTCCTCGGCCTTGCCCCGGGCCTGCTCGGTCTTCGCCTTGGCCTTCTCACCGGCACTCATGGAACACGCCTCCTCGTAGCGTTCTCGCCGCTGTCTCGGCGAAGCCCGTGTGCCCCCGCCCTTCCTTCACAAACAAGGCGCGACCGGTGAACGACCGCGCCGCCACAGGAGAAACGGTGGCCAGAAGGCCGACAACCATGGTCCCCCTGTTGCCGGTTCCGCTTCTCGCCCTGATCCTCCTCGGTGCGGGATTCGCCGTGAGGGTCCTCCGGTACACCGCCATCGCCGTTCCGGTGCTCCGGCTGCTCGGCTTCGTCATGCGCTCCACCTCGGCCTGCGGTGGACGCGGCCGCCGGTACCGATGGTGACGCGTACCGATGTCACGCCTCACCCCGCGGGGTGAGGCCCAGCACGGGACGCGCGGCAGCTCGGCGAGGCTGTCCTCGGTGCAGTCGAAGTAGGCGGCGAACGTCGTGGTCTCCGTCGGCCCGTACCCGTTGACCAGCCGGCCCGGCGGAGCGGTCGCCAGCACTTTGCGCACGGCCGCCATCTCCAGTCGCTCGCCCCCGACCACGAGGTTGCGCAGCGTGCCGAAGGCGTCCGGGCGTTCCCTGGCCACGGTGTGGAACAGCGAGGTGGTCAGGAACATGGTGTCGATCCGCTCACCGCGGATCAGCGCCGTCCAGTCGTCCAGGGGCAGATCGGTGACCGTGGGGAAGACGACCACCGTGCCGCCGGCGGTGAGGGTGTTCCACAGTTCGAAGGTGGTGGCGTCGAAGGCCGGATTGGCCGCGGCGGCCACCTGGTCGCCGGGCTCGACGGTGCAGAACCTGGACCGCAGGACCAGCCGCAGCACCGCGCGGTGCGGGACCACGACGCCCTTGGGGCGCCCCGTCGAGCCGGAGGTGAAGGACACGTACGCGGGGTCGTCCCCTTCGCTCCCCGGATCGGGCACCGGGTGTCCCGGATCCTCGTGGGGCACGGGGAGCGGCTCCACCTCCGGCGGCAGCCAGGACGCGAGGTCCGCCCAGCGGCCGGCCGGCCCGGCGAGCGCGTCCTGGCGCGGCGAGTGGACGGCCCAGCGGGTGCCCGACTCGGCGACACCCAGTGCCCCGGCGGCGAGCAGCCGTACGAACCACGACATCGCGTCCGTCCTCCCCCAGGGGCCTTGCCCACCGGGCGGCACGGACACGGTGACCGTGGTGCTCGGCCGTCGGGCGCCCGGCCCGACGAGGAGGTGCAGGCAGGGCGGGGCCGGCCGCCCTGGCCGGGCCGGAGCCCGGCCGGGGTACGCCGAGGAGACACCCGCCGCCGCATGCACCAGACTCGAAGGGAGACCGCCGGTCGACCACGCCTGAAGGGCCGGGCCCGTGCACGACGTTCCGCTGTGGCTGTGGATGGTCTTCGCCGTCACCGTACTGGCGTCCCTGGCGGTCGATCTGCTCGCGCACCGGCAGGCCCACGTCATCGGGTTCCGGGAGGCCGCCGCCTGGAGCGGGGTCTGGGTGGGACTGGCGGTCACCTTCGGCGCCCTGGTCTTCCTGGTGGTCGGGACGACCGCCGGAGTGGAGTACACCACCGCGTGGCTGCTGGAGAAGAGCCTCTCGGTCGACAACCTCTTCGTCTTCGCGCTGATCTTCGGCTACTTCCGCGTCCCGCGCGCCTACCAGCACCACGTCCTGTTCCTCGGCGTCCTCGGCGCCCTGGTCTTCCGGGGCGTCTTCCTCGCCGCAGGCGTCGCCGTGGTCAGCCGCTTCACCGCCGTCCTGTTCGCCTTCGCCGCCGTCCTCTTCTACAGCACCTACAAGATCCTCAAAGAGGAGGAGGACACCTTCGACCCCGGCAGGAGCATCGCCGTACGCCTGCTCCGCAAGGTCGTCCCCGTACGGGACGACTACGCCGGTGCCCGCTTCTTCGTCAAGGAGGCCGGCCGACGCGTCGCCACCCCGCTGCTCGCCGTCGTCGTCGCGATCGAGGCCGCCGACCTCGTCTTCGCCGTCGACAGCGTGCCCGCCGTCCTGGCCGTCAGCAGTGACACCTTCGTCGTCTACACCAGCAACGCCTTCGCCATCCTGGGCCTGCGCGCCCTCTACTTCCTGCTCGCCGGCCTGCTGGACCGGTTCCGGTACCTGAGCAAGGGCCTGGCGCTCATCCTCGCCTTCATCGGCGTCAAGCTCGTCCTCCAGGCGTCCCACGAGATCATCAGCCCCGCCGTGCCCGAGATCCCCTCCCCGCTCAGCCTCGCCGTCATCGCCGTCGTCCTGAGCGTCTCCGTCGCGCTCAGCCTGCTGCGTCCCCCGCCCGCCGGTCACGAGGACGCGCCGTCGGCGGCCGACACCGGCCCGCCCGGGGACCGCACCGGGGACCGGTGACCGCCGGGGCGGGACGGCTTCCGCTCGGCGTCGGCCACCGCCCCGGCGTCGCCCCGGCGTCCGGGGGCGTAAGGACCGCGACGCCGGGACGGCGGACGCCCTGTGCCGGGCGGGCATCCAGCAGGACACCGGCGGCGAGGACAACCGCGAGGTCCCCGGCGGGGTGGTGGTGAACCTCGAGCGCCGGGTCAAGGGCTCACCCGCCTTCGACGGGCCGATCCACGACCACCGGGCACTGATCATCGACCACGAGAGGGGGCACTTCCCCGGCCACGGGCACGTGACCTGCGGGGGCGCCGGTCCCCGAGCCGACCGGCACGGCGGACGGCCGTTACAACCCGGTCATGTACCGGCCCCGGCGCCATGAACTGCCGGCGCCACTGTGAACTCCGCGTCCTCCTGCGTCCGCAGGCGGAACTCCCCCCTCTCTCCCCCCTCCCGATCGGATGAAAGCAGATGACTCGATCCCGCACTGTCCGGAGACTGGCCGCCCCGACGGCGGTCGGTCTGCTGCCGCTGCTGGCGGCCTGTGGCACCGGTACCGGCACTGACGCCGGCACCGGCTCGGCGTCCCACGCGTCGGACGGTGAGAAGACCACGGCCGGATCGTCGGGACAGCTCGACATCCCCGCCGACGCGAACGCCGACCTCAAGAAGCGGTACCTCCTGGAGAACGCGATCGCGGCCTGCATGAGGAAGCAGGGGTTCACCTACACCCCCGTGGCCCCCGAGGATCCCACCGCCTCCTGGGCCACCGACGGGGCGGACTACGCGCTGACGAAGAAGTACCGGCAGAAGTACGGTTTCGGCGTCTACGCGGGCATCGTCCACCCCGGTGACGCCGCGGCGTCGGGCGGCTCGGCCGCCGAGGAGGGTTCGGCGCCCAACGCGGACTACGTGGCCACGCTCACTCCCGCGCAGAAGACCGCGTACGACAAGGCGTTGGGCGCTCCCCCCGACCCGAAGTCCGGCGGGAAGAACTGGACCGGCTGTCAGGGCGAGGCCGACAAGGAGGTCTACGGCTCCGCGTCGGCCCAGGAGCGGAGCACCTCCACCGAGAACCGGAACCAGGCCAACGCACAGGTCCTCAACGGTGATCCGAAGCTGGTCGCGCTGGCGCAGTCGTACGCCTCGTGCCTGAAGAAGGAGGGCATCCCCGTCACGACCACGCAGCCGACCGGCATCGGGGAGATGGTCAAGCTCCAGGCGCTCGGCTCCGCCTCGGCCGGCGCCGGTGTCGTCCCCGGCGTCGACGAGGACGGGAACACCCAGGAGTCCCTGAGCAAGGAGGAGGCCCTCCCGCTGCTCACCAAGGACATCGAGCTGGCGATGCGGGACCTGGAGTGCGGCAAGGAGTTCCGGGCCGCCTACTTCCCGAAGTTCCTGAAGGCCCCGACCAGCGGTGGCGGTGCCGGGTGAGGTGGCGCCCCGAGCCGGCCGGCGACCGTCCCGGACGGCTCCGCAGGCTGACCGGCACCCGTTCCGGACAGCTGACGATCGTCGTCGCCGCGGTGGCGCTGGTCGGGGCGGGCGGCTGGTTCGCCGGATCGCGGATGCAGTCGCCCGCGGACGCCGCCGCCTCGCACCGGCCGCCCCAGGCCGGTCCCGTCACCGTCGCGGTCGAGCGGCGCTCGCTCACCGCGAGCGTGGTGGCCCAGGGCTCGGTGGAGTTCGCCTCGCCGCGGGGCGTGACCCTGGCCGGGCCCGTCGGCTCCCCGGACTCCGGGTCCGGCGGCGCGGGGGACGGCGAGGGCGTCGCCCAGCGGGTCACCAGGGCGCCGGTGGCCGGGGCGGAGGTGAAGGAGGGCGATGTGCTGATGCAGGTGAGCGGGCGGCCGGTGCTGGTGCTGCGGGGCACCGTGCCGATGTACCGGACGCTGGGGCCCGGCGCCTCGGGGGACGACGTCGAGCAGCTCCAGCGGGCGCTGGCCCGGCTGGGCTTCGGCCCCGGTGCGGCGGACGGGACGTACGGGCAGTCGGACGCCGCGGCGGTGAGCCGCTGGTACGAGAGCAAGGGCTACCGCGCCATGGAGCCCACCGTCGCCGACAAGCAGCGGCTGGGGACGCTCGAAGCGGCGGTGACCACCGCGCAGCAGGCCCTCCTCGCGGCGCAGGATCCGGGCGGCGGGTCGGGGGGAACCGGTGGCTCCGGGGAGCCCGGCGGCGGGTCCGGGGAATCCGGCAGCGGCTCCGGACAGTCCGGCGGCGGCTCCGGAGGCGGGTCGGGCGCCGGGGACGGGTCGGGCACCGGCGGGGACGCCGCCGAGCTGGAACTCAAGTCGGCGCGGCAGCAGCTGGACGCGGCCAACGCCGCGCTCTCCGCCTTCCGGGCCGGTTACGGGACCAAGGTCCCCGCCGGTGAGATGGTCTTCCTGCCGGAACTGCCGGCCCGGCTCGACAAGGTGTCCGTGAAGACGGGGGACACCCCCTCCGGACCGGTCGCCACGGTGACCAGCTCCAAGGTCGTGGTGCGGGCCGTGGTCCCGGCCGACGACGCCGAGTTGCTCCACAAGGGCATGCGGGCCCGGGTGGAGACCACCGACGGCACGAAGGTGGACGGTGAAGTGGTGGCACTCGGCGACGACGTGCCGAAGGACGATCCGGCCGACGCCGACGGGGAACAGGGGACCTCGGACGGCGGGAGCGGCGGCGCCTCGGCTCCCGTACCGGTGCAGATCTCCGTGCCGGCGGGGACGCTCGCCGAGAACGCCGCCGAATCCGCGAAGGTCACCATCGAGGTGGGCTCGTCGGAGGGCGAGGTGCTGACGGTGCCCCTCGCCGCGCTGCACACGTCCGCCGGCGGGAAGGCCCGGGTGGAGGTCGTGCGCGGCGGCGAAACGGTGGACGTCGCCGTCGAGACCGGGCTCTCCGCGGACGGCCGGGTGGAGGTCACCCCGGCGTCCGGTGCCGCCCTGGCCCCCGGCGACCAGGTGGTGGTCGGACGATGAGCGGCCCACCGATGACAAGTGCGCCGCTCGCGGACACGGTCATCCAACTGACCGACGTGGGCCGGACCTTCGACTCCGTACCACCGGTGCACGCCCTGCGCGAGGTGAACCTGACGGTTCGGTGCGGCGAGCACCTGTCGGTCGTCGGCCCGTCCGGTTCCGGCAAGTCGACGCTGCTCAACACCCTGGGGCTGCTGGACCGCCCCACCTCGGGCACCTACCGGCTCGACGGGGTGGAGACCAACGCACTCGGCGACCTGGAGCGCACCGCGTTGCGCGGCAGCCGGATCGGGTTCGTCTTCCAGTCCTTCCACCTGCTGCCGTACCGGACCGTGGAGGAGAACGTCATGCTGGCCGAGGCCTACCGCAGGCCGCGCCCGGGGCGCGGCCGGGCCGACCGCCGTACCAGGGCCGGGCAGGCACTGCGACGGGTGGGCCTGGCGCACCGGGCCGGCTTCCGGCCGGACCGGCTCTCCGGCGGTGAGAGGCAGCGGGTGGCGATCGCCCGGGCGCTGATGAGCGACCCCGCCCTGCTGCTCTGCGACGAACCCACCGGCAACCTCGACAGCGAGAACACCGAGTCGGTGCTGGACCTCTTCGGCCGGCTCGGCGAGCAGGGCATGACCCTGGTGGTGATCACGCACGAGGAGGCGGTCAGCGGGCGGGCCCACAGGCGGGTGAGGATCAGCGACGGACGGCTCACCGAGGAGCACCGATGAGGTCCCGGACACGCGTCCCGCGCACCGCGGCTCCCGCGAGCACGGCACGGGCCTGGAGAGGAGCGCGGACCTGGGGAAGAGCACGGACCGCGGGCACCGCGCGGGCCGGGAGGAGCGTCGAGCGTCCCTGGATGGACTTCAGGGACCTGTGGTCCGAAGCGCTGGCGGGGGTGCTCGCCCGCCCGATGCGCTCCGCCCTGACCACGCTGGGCACCGTCCTGGGCATCACCACCCTGGTCATCACCATCGGGGTCTCGTCCACGGCCGGCAACCAGATCGTGGGCCGGTTCGACGCCCTGACCGCCACCTCGGTCACGGTGCGGGTGCCCTCCGTGGCCCCGGCCGGCTCCGGTCCGCTCGTGGACTGGTCGGGGGTCGACGCGGTGCGCCGGCTGGCCGGGGTCGAGTCGGTGGCGGCGATCGCCGACTCCCGGGAGACCGCGGGCGTCGAGGTGCGCGCCCACCACGTGACCGCTCCCGGCGAGACCGGCGGGCAGACCATGGCCGTCGTCGCCGCGTCCCCCGCGCTGCCGGCCGCGGTCCGGGGCGGGATGACCGCCGGCCGCTTCCTCGACGACGGGGACATCGCCCGGCACGACCGGGTGGCGGTACTCGGCGACCAGGCGGCGCGGCTCCTCGGCATCGACTCGGTCGAGGACTCCCCCGCGGTCTTCCTGAAGGGCCAGGCGTACACGGTGATCGGGATACTCGGCGGAGTGGAGCGGGAGCAGCAGCTCGCCACCGCGGTGATCCTGCCGCCCACGACGGCCGCGGACCGGATGGGGCTGGGGACCGTGACCCGGGTACTGGTCAACACCGCGCTCGGCGCGGCCGGCCAGGTCGCCCGCCAGGCGCCGATCGCGCTGGCCCCCGGAGCCGAGGCCTCCCTGACCGTGACGGCACCGGCCGATCCGGCCAAGGCCCGCAAGGGGGTGCAGGGGGACGTCAACGGCCTGTTCCTGGTCCTCGGACTGGTCTCGCTGGTGGTCGGAGCCATCGGCATCGCCAACGTGACGCTGGTGACGGTCATCGAGCGGATCGGGGAGATAGGACTGCGCCGCGCGCTCGGGGCCTCACGGCGTCAGGTCGCCGGCCAGTTCCTGGTGGAGTCGACGACGATCGGGCTCCTCGGCGGTGTCGTGGGCGCCGCCCTGGGCATGGTCGTCGTGGTGACCGTCTCCGCCGTCAAGGAGTGGACACCGGTCCTGGACGTCCGCCTCGCCCTCGGGGCCCCGGTCGCCGGAGCCCTGGTGGGACTCCTCGCCGGCCTCTACCCGTCACTGCGGGCCTCCCGCATGGAACCGGTCGACGCCCTGCGCTCGTGACCGCGCCCCGCGGGGAGGCCGGGCGGGCCGGGCAACGGCCCGCCCGGTGACCGGTGACCGCCGGGGCGGGACGGCTTCCGCTCGACGTCGGCCACCGCCCCGGCGTCCGGGGGACGTCAGGTCCTCAAGGGCGCTCGATGGTGATGAAGGGGTCCCACTGGAAGTACCCCCGCAGGTTGCGGTGGCGGTCGAGGATCTGGAAGTAGAAGTGGTAGACGACCTTGCCGGTCCGCTTGACCGTCGTCCGCCAGTAGTGGTCCTCGTACTCCTGGGTCGTGAACGCCGGCGTGCCCTCGCTCCCCTCCTGCGGCATCGGGTAGACGCCGTCGACGACCTCGATCTCCGGGGTCCTGATGAGCACGTGGTCGTTGTCGCTGCTCACGTACCGGTACAGGAGTGCCTTGTAGTCGCTGCCGAGCGACAGCGTCGTCTCCCGCCACTTGACGCTGTCCCCGGGCTCGGCCCGGAGGTTCAGCTCGGCGCCCGACGTGCCGATGATGTGGTCCTGGCGCGTCGTCATGTAGATCAGGCTCTGGTCGACGTAGGTCGGTGCGTCGGGGTTCCGCGACGCACCGGGGTTGCGTTCGACGATCGTGGCCGCGTCGAACGCGATCAGCACGTTGAGTTCAGCCATGTCCTGTCCCTTTCGGATACGGGTCGTGTCCTCTGCTCCCTGGCGGGCCGGGCGGCCCGTCAGGCGGTCGTGCCGGGCTTCGGCACCTTGTACGCCATCGCCCGCGGGTAGTCGTGGCGGTGCAGGCGGACGCGGACCAGCAGCGGTCCGGCGTTGACCGGGTCGGCGGGGTCGGTGAGGCGGGTCAGCAGGGCGTCCAGTTCGGAGGTGTCCGCGACCTGGACCCCGTGCGCCGGGGTGTCCTCGCCGGCGAAGACGGCGGCGAGGCGGTCGTGGTGCCACGGGTGGAGGACGTTGTAGAAGTCCGGCTCCGGGTGGTCGCCTCCGGCGTAGTAGGACGGGTGGACCAGCATCTGCTCGATGCCGTAGAAGTGCCCGTTGTCCATGACGAACACCACCGACCGCAGCCCGAGCCGGGTGTGGGTGGAGATCTCCTGGCAGGTCTCCTGGAAGGCGCCGTCGCCGACGAACACCATCGGACGGGCGGGCGCGCGCTCGGGGGCGAGCGCGGCGCCGGTGGCCGCGCCGACCGACCAGCCGATGGACAGCCAGCTGACCTGGGACAGGAACCCGCCCGCGGGCAGTGACAGGTTCATCGAGCCGATGAGGGAGAACGCGGCGTCGGAGACGACCGTCCAGTCCTCCCGGGTCTCCTCGCCCAGGAAGTGGTTGATCCGGTCGAACACGCCGTCGTAGGTGAGGCGTTCGGGTGGACGGGACGGCGAGCCGGGGACGCTGAGCGCGGCCCGGTGGTGCTCCAGGGTGGCGGGGTGGTGCCCGGGCGTTCCGTGGCGGGCGCGGGCGTGGGCATCCGCGTGGGCGTGGGCCTCGGCGTAGTAGTCGGCGGTCAGTCCGCCGGAGCCGTAGGCCTTGACCAGCGCGTCCTGGAGGGCGGGCAGCAGGTGGGCGAGCCGGACGTCGGGGAAGTAGGAGGTGCCGACGCTGACGCCGCCGTGCGCGGCCATCACCCAGTCGGTGCCGACGCACTGCTCGCCGCCGAGGTTCTTCGACGTGGACCAGGCGCCGAGCCCGATCCGGCAGGTGGCCCACTCCTTGAAGACCCGGTGCACGTCCGGGTGGCTGGCGTGGCCGTTGTAGACGCCGTGGAACTGCGGCTGGTCCTCGTCGAGGACGGCCTTGGCGCCGACGGTGGTGCAGTACGGCACCCCGGTGGCCTCCACCAGGTCGGTGAGCTGCCCGCCGAGGCGGAACCGGTCGGTCTCCTCGCCGGCCCACACGATCGGGCGGGGCCTGCCGTCCGGCCCTGGGTGCTCCTCGATCAGGGTGAGGATCGCGTGGACGGCGTCGTCCAGCATCGTGCGGCCGTGAGTGCCGAGCGGCCGTTCGCGGGGGACGATCGGCGCCTCGGGCGCGGCGCAGGGCTCGTCCCACAGGTTCTCCATGACCTCCAGGTAGACCGGCCGGCGTTCGGTCAGGCAGGCGGTGAGCGCCGCGTCGATCTGGCCGGGGGCGAGGCCCGGGTGGGAGAGGGCCCGCGCGTCCACGGTGACCTGCCGGTAGACGTCCAGGTTGCTCTCCGTGCGCGGGCTCATGTGGGAGGTGAGCAGGCCGAGGGCGCGCTGGTTCTGCCACTGCTCGTGGGGCGGGGAGGCGTTGACGGCGACGAGCGGGACCTGCTCGACGTAGGCGCCGCCGCAGGCGCCCAGCAGGTTGAACGCGCCGACGCTGTAGGTGACGGCGGCGGCGCCGATGCCGTGGATGCGGGCGTAGGCGTCGGCGGCCTGTCCGGCGCCGCCCTCGGTGGGGGTGCCGACCCACTCGATGTCGCCCTCGGCGCGCAGGGCGGTCAGGAACGGACCGAGGTGGTTGCCGGGGACGCCGAAGAGGTGGGTGACGCCCAGTTCGGCCAGGCGCAGGGCGAGGTAGCGGGCGACGGTGCACCCGGGGTCGACCGAGGTCATGAGGCGTGCTCCTCCCGGTCCGGGCCCGGGACGGTGACCGGCGCGGCCCGGTGGACGGCGACGGCGGCGCGGACGGCGCTCTCCAGGGCGCCCTCGATCCAGGCGTGCTTGAGGGAGGTGTGCTCCCCGGCGAAGTGCACGGGGCCCTCGGGCCGGGAGACGTCCAGGTGGAAGCTGGTCATCTGGTGGGCGGTGTAGATGGCGGCCTCGCCGAAGGCGTACGGGTCGCGGGCCCAGGACTGGGTGGCGCCCCGGCCGGTGAAGAACACCTCGATGCGACGGCCGTGCAGGGCCTGGAGGTTGCGCAGGGCGTAGACGTAGCGCTCGGTGTCGGGCATGGAGTCCCAGCGGGCGGCGTCGTCGGACCAGCAGTACGAGGCGAGGACGACACCGCCGTTGCTGCCCTCGACCCGGTGCGACGGGTAGTACATGAACCGGTTGGGGTTGTCGGCGGCGGAGCCCCCGCCGAAGCAGTGGGTGGCGGGGCGGACGGCGGGGCCGCGCAGCGGCAGGCCGCTGTCGATCCGCCGCATCTCCTCGGTGACGCCGTTGTCCTTGACCGCGGCGCCGAGCAGGCCGGCGGCCGGATCGGGGAGGGTGACGCGGGGCGCGGTGTCCGCGTCGGCGCCGTGCCGGTAGTACGCGTACAGGCCCGGCGCGATGTCCTCCAGTTCGTCGCGCCAGTCGTCCTCGGTGAACTCCCACCACCGGTGGCTGAACTCCAGCAGCACCTTGGTGGCCTGGTCGTAGTGCGTCTCGATGATCGCGCGGCGCTTCTTGTACGACATCGAGGGGACGATCTCCACGAAGCGCAGCGCGGAGAACGGGACGGTGACGATCGCCAGGTCCGCGGTCCACAGCCGCGGCGGTGCCTGGGGGTCGTCCTCGGCGACGGTCTGCACGGCCACGCCCCAGCCGTCGGGGCCGACGGCGCCGGTGCCCTCGGGGTCGGCGTCGCGGCCGGGGTCGTGGTATTCGAGGCGGATCATGCGGTGGCCGAGCCGCACCTCGTCGAGCAGGCCCTGGTGGAGGGCGTCCGGCAGGCGCCAACTGCCGCCCGGGATCTCCCAGTAGCGGACGCCCGGGTTGATGTCGCTGCGGCTGAGGAAGCTGTGGAAGAAGGAGAGGTGCAGCCGGGAGGACATGTTCTCCAGCGTTCCGACGGCCTCGACCGCCTCGTCGCTGAGTCCGGCGTGGTCGCGCAGGAAGCCGCCCATCGAGTAGCCGTCGAAGTCGCGGATGACGCGGGCCCAGCCCTCTATCCACTCGTCGAAGGGTTTGTTGACGCGTTTTCCGTCGACGACGTCGGAGTAATAGTCGCGGACGCTCTCCAGCGCGTCGTCGACCATTTTCACGACGGGGGCGCGGACCTCGTCGTCGGTGAGGTGGAATTCCTCGTTGATCCGTTCGGGGGCGGTGGCGTAGTCGGACCGCCGCACCTGGACGCGGTTGGCGCGGATCCAGGAGTTGCCGAGCTTGTCGGGTTCGCGGAAGTCGGGGCTGTCGTCGCCGTGGGTCCAGGTCCGGCCGGTGAAGGAGGTGTACGTGACCGGGGGGACGGGGACGTCGGGGCCGCTGCCGGTGGAGGGGTCCACGTCCACGTTGTAGAACTGGCGGCGGCCGAGACCGAGTGTGTCGACGAGGGCGAGGACGAGCGGGTGGAAGTCGGGCAGCCGCATGGCGCCCGCCTCGGCGTACTGGGCGGGGTCGGTGAAGGGCTGGTCGTGCCCGGTGGTGCGGAAGGTCTTGACGCGTCCGCCGACGCGGCCGGTGTTGGCCTCGAGGACGGTGACGTCGTGGCCGGCGCCCTTGAGCAGGCGGGCGGCGACCAGGCCGGTGACGCCGGCGCCGACGATCAGGATCCGCTTGCGCGGGTGACGGGTGGGGCCGAGGTCGCCCGTGTCGATCAGGGTGTGGAGGTAGTCGAGCTTGAGGTCCTCGCCGTCCGGGCCGACGAGGAGGAGTTCGCGGGCAAGTCGGAGACAGGTCTGCCAGCGCGCACGGGTGGCGGAGTTTTCCCGTGGAATGTCGGTCATAGCTTGCGATCGTAGAGATGGAGAAACGGTTTCCCGATTTCCCCGGAAGACAAAGTCCAAAAAGCACCGGTCGCACCGTCTGACGTGAATTCGACTTGCTCGAACATTTCTTTCCGGGCGGCAGATCCGGCCGGGACGGATGGGGAAAGGGAAACGGAGCCGAATCGATAATTCACTGAGGGGGTACGGAAATCCCGGTGTCTCGATGGTGGTGTCCCGGTCGGCCGGCCGGGACGAGGAGGGCACCGGAACGGCGCTTTTTCCGCCGAGCCGCCCGCCTCCCCCACACAGCCGCGCGACCACCGCACGACCGGCACCGCCACCCACCCGTACCAGGTGAACCGCTGGACCCCCGCGACACGGGATGGCGCCCCGCCGGGTGGTGCGGCGGATCAGGACGCCGGAATCCGCGGGCCGGGGACGGTGGCTCCGTCGGACCGGGTGCTCGACTCGCCTCAGCGGGGCACCTCGTGGACCGCGGCCTCTCCGAGATCGTCAGGGGCCTCGTACCGGAATGCGTAACGCTCGATCCCTTGCACCACGACGCGGGACACCGCCCGGCACGGAGCCACGGCCCGCCGGGCACCGTCGCGCCCGCCGGCGGTCCTGCGCCGACCCCCCGCCCGGTCGCCCACCGAAACCCGCCGACACCCCTGCACCGGTCCGCCCAACCACCCGGCCTCGTCGCCCACCACCGCACGCCCGGCGTCCTCGCCGACGGCACCGGGGCCGTGGCCGCGCACGCGTGGCGGATCCGGACCGGCCCGGTCCGGGCGCCTCCCGGGCCCACCGGCCGTCGAGTTGTCCGCGAACTCCTGCGGCTTTGTCCGTGATCGGTAACGGACGCATCCCCTGGACACCGTCGCCCGTCTTGTCAGGCGGCCGGGGTGACCGGGGAACGACGGCGACTACGTGAGGGCGGGGCGGACATGGCACGGCACGGTGGCGGGCGCGGCTGGTACGGCAAGCTGGTCGGGGCGGCGCTCGGGGTGACGGTGCTGGCCGTCGGCGCCTCGGTGTGGACCGCGCAGGCCGGCGTGGTGGGCGCCCCGTCGCCGAAGGCGAGCGCGTCCGCCAAGCCGGGCGGTGACGTCAAGCCGGTCGACGTGAGCATCGTGCACGCCTCGGACCAGGGGGCGCGCGGCGTCAACATCACCATCGACGACGGTCCCGACCCGGCGTGGACCCCCCAAGTGCTCGACCTGCTGGAGGAGTACGGGGTGAAGGCCACCTTCTGCGTGACGGGGATCCAGGCGCAGGCCCACCCCGACCTCGTGAAGGAAATCGTCGCGGCCGGGCACCGGCTGTGCAACCACACGGTGTCGCACGACGTCACGATGGACAAGAAGCCCGAGACCTACCAGAAGAAGGAGATCCTCGACGCCGAACGCATGATCATCGAGGCGTCGGGGGGCGTACGGTCGATGTACTACCGGGCGCCCGGCGGAGCCTTCACCCCCTACAGCCGTGAGCTGGCCGCCTCCCGGGGCATGCGCCCGCTGGGCTGGAACGTGGACACCAAGGACTTCGAGCAGCCGGGCGCCGACGCCATCGTCGCCACCGTCCAGCGGGAGATCTCCAACGGGCCGACGGTCCTCTTCCACGACGCGGGAGGCGACCGCGCCCAGACCGTCGAAGCCCTGGGCCGCGTCCTGCCCTGGCTCGAGGAGCAGGGCTACTCCTTCGGCTTCCCGGTGCGCTGAGCCCGGGGCCGGCCGCCCGGGCGACCGGTCCCGTCCTCCCGCACCGCCTCGTCACGGGCGGCCGAGGGCCCGGTACTCCCAGCCGGCGGCACGCCACCGGGCGGGGTCGAGGGCGTGGCGCCCGTCGACGATGCGGCGGTGGTTCACCACGGCGCCCATGGCCTCCGGGGCGATCTGGCGGAACTCGTTCCACTCGGTGAGCAGCACGACGACGTCGGCGTCGGCGGCGGCCGAGATCGCGTCGGTGCCGTAGTCGAGCTGCGGATGGCTGCGCCGGGCGTTCTCGGTGGCGGCCGGGTCGACGACGGTGACGCGGGCGCCGAGCCGGTGCAGGGTGCTCGCCACGTCGAGGGCCGGGGCGTCGCGGATGTCGTCGGAGTTGGGCTTGAAGGCGGCGCCGAGGGCGGTCACCCGGACCCCAGTAAGGTCGCCGCCGGCGAGTTCGCGGACGAGGTCGACGGTACGGGCGCGGCGGCGCTTGTTGATGTCGTCCACCTCGCGCAGGAAGCCGACGGCCTGACCGACCCCCAGCTCCTCGGCGCGGTGCGCGAAGGCCCGGATGTCCTTGGGCAGGCAGCCGCCGCCGAAGCCGAGACCGGGCTTGAGGAAGCGGCCGCCGATCCGGTCGTCGTACGCCAGGGCCTCGGCGAGGCCGGTGACGTCACCGCCGGTGGCCTCGCAGACCTCGGCCATGGCGTTGATGTACGAGATCTTCGTGGCCAGGAAGGAGTTGGCGGCGACCTTGACCAGTTCGGCCGTGGTCAGGTCGGTGACGACCACCGGGGTGCCCCGGTCGATGACCGGGGCGAAGGCGGCGCGCAGCCGCTCCTCGGCCCAGGCGGAGGCGGTGCCGAAGACCAGCCGGTCCGGGCGCAGGGTGTCGTCCACGGCGTAACCCTCGCGCAGGAACTCCGGGTTCCAGGCGAGTTCCACCTCCTCGCCCGCCGGGGCCAGGCGCCGCACCAGCTCGGTCAGCCGGGCCGCGGTGCCCACCGGCACGGTGGACTTGCCGACCACCAGGGCGCGCCGGCGCAGGTGCCGGGCGAGCTCGGTGACCGCCGCGTCGACGTAGCTCAGGTCGGCGGCGTCGGAGCCCTGCTGCTGGGGGGTGCCCACGCAGATGAAGTGGACGTCGCCGAACTCCGCGGCCTCCTCGAAGGAGGTGGTGAACCGCAGGCGTCCCGAGTCCATCGTCTTGGCCAGCAGTTCGGGCAGGCCGGGCTCGAAGAAGGGGACCTCGCCCGCGCCGAGCCGCTCGATCTTGACCGGGTCCACGTCCACGCCCAGGACGTCGAATCCGAGGGCGGCCATGCAGATGGCGTGGGTGGCCCCGAGGTAGCCGGTGCCGATGACGGTGAGCCGGGGAGCGGCCCCGGTGGCGGCGTCGGCGCTCGGACCGGCGGTGTCCTCCGGAAGGGTGGTGGCGTCCATGATCATCTCCAGGCGTGTCCGAGTGGGGACGGGGGTTTTCGGTGCTCCCGGCTGTTTCCGGGCAGGGCGGGCCGCCGCAGCGGCCCGCCTTACGGCGGGCCCTGCGTGACGGGCCGGAGGGAGAAGAGAGAAGAGGGAAGGAAGGGGCGGGGCGTCAGGCGGCGCAGTCGGTGTTCGCGAGGCCTTCCCCCGCGCCCGTGACCTTGTTGTCGCAGGTCACCTTGTTGCCGTTGACGTCGGGCGTGAAGTGGAAGCCGTAGCCGGGGCCGTTCACGTGGGCGGTGTTGCCCTTGAAGGTGTTGTCCTTGCCCCAGCCGTCGAGGATCTCGTGCGTCTGGAACCCGTCCTCGCTGCTGTGGCGGCCGGTGTTGAAGGAGATCGTCCAGCCGTTGCCCTTCACGTCGACCCACGAGTCGTTGTGCGACCCGGACTGGCCGGAGCCGTCGAAGGTGTTGCGGGTGACGACGCCGCCGGTGGTGCCTTCCTTGATGTCGACCGCCTCCCCCGTGACGGCGCTGATGTGGTTGCCGCTCACGACGTTGCGGTCGCTGTGGTCGGGCTTGCAGCGGGTGACCGTGCACCAGTTGGACTCGGCGGTGCCGATGTACACGCCTTCGCCGAACTTCGGCTTGCGCAGCCCGGTGTCGCGGATGGTGTTGTCGCGTACGACGTTGTCCGAGCTGAAGTTGCGCAGGTGGATGGCCTCGTCACCGATGTGTTCCACCGTCAGGCCCTGGATGACGGCGTGCTCGACCTCGTCCGCCATCACGCCCTTCTGGCCGTTGCGCACGGTGAAGCCGACCAGCCGCCAGTGGTCGGCGCCGTCGAGGTGGAAGGCGTAACCCCCCTCGACGTCACCGGCGTCGATCACCGCGCCGGGGCCGCCGCAGACCCAGATCGGCCGGTCGGCGGTGCCCGCGGTCTCGGCGGTGAACTTGTCCTCGTAGCGGCCGTCGGCGAGGTGGATGACGTCACCGGGCATGGCGTTGTCGAGGGCGTCCTCCAGCGATGCGGCGTCGGCGACCTCGACGGTGGCCGCGGGGCAGGTGACCGCGTCGGCGGAGGCCGTGGCCGAGCCGGTGGCCCGCGGCGTGGTCCGCGGTGTGGCCGGGCCCTCGGTGGCGATCGGCCCGGTGGCGGGCGCGGGCGGCTCCTCGGGGTCGTCGTTCCCGGCGGTCGGGGCCGGGTCCGGGGCCGCGCCGGCCGAGGCGCCGGCCGCCGCGGGCGGGGGGTCCTCGCCCGCGGCGGCGGTCAGGGCCACGATCAGGGCCACGACCGCGACCGCGAGGGCCGCGCCGGCGAGCCACACCGCACGGTTTCCCGCGTTCACTTGGACATCACCGGTACCCGCTCCTGTTCCGCTTCCGCTTCCGCGGGGACGATCTCGCGCACGTTGTGCTTGGGCAGCGGCTCCTTGTCCAGGTAGGGGTGGGTGCCGAGCGTGCCGCGCCTGCGGCGTCCGCGCCGGCCCAGGGCCGCGGAGAACAGGATGAGCAGCAGGATGCCCGTCCACAAGAGGGTCATCGGACTGGCGTAGTGGCGGAATTTCACCCAGAACGAGCTGGTGTCGTACCAGGCGAAGGTCTGGTTCTCCTTGACGGTGAGGTCGCCGTGGGCGCGGGTGGTGTCGAGGGCGCTGGGGCCGACACCGGCGATCACGTTGTACGAGACCGTGGAGCCGTCGATGCCGCCGACCAGGGAGATGCCGTGGTTGCCGGCGTCCTCGACGGTGTTGCCCCGCACCTCGGCGACCGAGTCGCGGACGTAGACGGCGGTGTCGGCCTTCTCGACGATGTTGCCGGTGATCTTGGCGCCCGTCACGCCGTCGCGCACCGAGATGCCCTGCCGGGACTGGCCGATCAGCCGGTTGCCGGTGACGGCGACCTTGTCGGCGTCCTTGCGGACCACGATGCCCATGTCGCCGCCGTCCACGGTGTTGTCCTGCACGCCGACGTCCGTGCCGCCGACGACCTCGATGCCGTAGTGGCCGTTGTCCTCGGCGGTGCTGCTGGAGACGGAGTTGGAGCCGTAGCTGCTGACGGACTGGCCGGAGGCGGAGGGGCCGTGGGCCAGCGGCTGGCCGCTGACGGTGAAGCCGTTGCCGCCGTTGCCCACCGACTTGGAACCGGTCACCCGGACCTGCTGGGTGGCACGCGCCATGACGAAGCCGTCACCGCCGTTCTGCCGCGACGTGGTCTTCTCCACGATCGCGTTGACGACGAAGCGGTGCAGGACGAGGCCGTCCTGCCGGCTCTTCTCGATGGTGGTGGACTCGACGGTGACCCCGGTGGCTCCGGAGGCGAACAGCCCGTACACGTTGCCGGAGACGGTGGAGTGGCTGATGTCCGCCGACACGTACGACAGTTGGGGGGTGGAGAAGCGGCTGTCCGGGGTGGTCAGTTCGCCCGACGGACCGGTCAGCACGCCGCTGCTGCTGAGCCGGCCGTCGTCCTCGTCGGTGACGGCGTCCGGGCCGCTGAGGCTGCCGGTGTTGGGCCGGTCGGTCCCGGTGAGGCTGAGCCCTCCGGTGCGTCCGCTCCAGAAGCCCAGGTCGGAGACGTCGGCGTACTCCATGGAGAACTGGCCGCCGATGGCGCGTATGTAGGCGCGCCCGTCCCGGACGTCGGTGTCCGGCTTGTCCTTCTGCGGGTCCCAGCTGCTGATCCTGACGTGCGCCTGCGCGTCACCGTCGATCGTGATCCGGCCGCCGAAGGAGACGATGGAGACGAAGCCCTGGCGGTTGCTGGCCAGGCGCAGGTCCAGTCCGCCGGGGTTGGCCAGCCGCAGCTTGGCCCCGGAGTTCAGGTAGATGTTCTCCGTCAGCAGGTACGACCCGTCCGACTTCCGTACGAAGGTCTGCGGGGCGAGTTCCAGGAGGTCGGCGATGGTGTACGGCTTGCTGCGCCGGGTCAGGACGAGGGTGTAGCCGCCGGCGGTCTCGGTCCGGTACGGCTTCGTGTACCGCGGGTCCTTCAGCGGGGCGACCGCGGACACCGCGCGGACCTGGTCGAGCCGGTGGTCCTCGGCGGTGACCAGTGCCGCCTGGGTCTCGGACTCCTCGGCGGTGAACTGCTGTCCGGTCGGATCCTCCTCGCCGGCGGCCGAGGCGGGGGCGGCCGGGGTGAGCAGGAGCGCGGCCGCCACGGGCAGGGCGGCGGCGGCACGCAGGACCGGGCCGAGGTACCGGGCGCGTACCGGGCCGTGCGGGTGGCTCGAACGGTGCGGGTGGTCCAGGCGGTTCGGGTGGTTCAGGTGGTTCATGAGGAGACGGCCTCCAGACCGGACGTGGCCGCGGCCGGCGTGGCGCCGTCGAGCGACGCGGAGTCCTGGCCCTCGCCGCCGATGGTGCTGCTGCTGCGGGTGAGCCAGCCCTGCTTGTTCATGGTGACGAAGGCGTACAGCTTGATCGGGAGCGAGATCATGACGACCACGAGCGCGAGCAGCGGCAGCAGGAGCACCTCCTGCGGGTGCCTGCGCAGGTGCGAGTAACCGCGGATGCCGCGTCCGACGAGCAGCCAGATCAGCACCAGCGCGACCCCCCGTCCCGTCAGTTCCAGGCGGCTGAGCAGGAGGTAGCCGAGGGCCATGCCCATCGTGACGGGGGTGAGCAGGATCTGCAGCACGGTGATCTTGGTGACCAGCGGCACGCGCCACAGCCAGCCCTTGTACAGGGCGGTCAGGTAGCAGCGGTAGGAGTTGCGGCTCCAGCGCACGCGCTGCTTGACGAAGGCCCGGAAGGAGGAGGGGAACATCGACACCGCGCGGGCGGAGGACTGGTGGACCGTCTTGTATCCGGAGGCCAGCACCAGCCAGGTCAGCCGGCCGTCGTCACCCGCGACGCACCGGCGGCCGAGGAAGAACTCGTCCTCGAGGTTGGTCAGTACGGGGGTGATCGCCGCCCGCCGGTAGGCCGCCGTGCGGCCGGAGAGGCAGGCGACGGCGCCGGCGCGGCCCATGGCCGGGACGTAGTCGTAGTAGCGGAGGTTGACCAGCCAGTCGGCGATGCGCCGCCAGACGCTGGAGCGGCGCTGGTAGACGTTCTGCTGGGTGCCGACGCCGCCGACCTCGGGGTCGGCGAAGGGCATCTGCACCGCGTCGAGCAGTCCCGGCTCCCAGCGGGTGTCGGAGTCGACCAGGACGACCACCTCACCGCTCGCCGCCCGGATGCCCACGCCCAGCGCCGAGCGCTTGCCGCGGTGCTCGAAGGCCAGCACCCGGACCCGCGGGTCGGTCACCAGCGACAGCCGGCGGATGACCTCGTGGTCCTCCACGTCCGGGACGATGATCACCTCCGTGGGGTTCTGCGCCAGCCAGGTGTCCAGGCAGTCCAGGAGGATGTCCGGGTCCTCCCGGTAGGCGGGCACCACGACCGAGGTGGTGGTGCGGTAGTCGTTCACCACGGGTCTGGCGAACCGGGACAGCACCGCCCGGTACAGCCACAGCCCCCACACGAAGAGACCGGCTATGCCCAGTGGCATGACGTCCCGCCAGGACGACTCGCCGACGGCTTGCACCAGCCATGACCAGACGGTGTCGAAGAAGTTCGACATCAGGAGGCCCCCCACCCGATAAGCAATCAGATCCAGCCACACGCGCCGGAAGCGGCACTTGGCTGGAAAGAATCTAAGGCATCGAACGCGACTCCTTCACATTCGATGCAAAAACTTCACTTGGTGTACTACACGTCTTCGGGGGCGGGAGACCCTCGAAGGCCGGAACCGCGGGCGCGAAGGTCACACGCCACGGCGCGCGCACCGATCTTCACGCCCTCTCCTCATATGAGGATCTTTAGGATTCAACAAGATTCGGCCACCCAGGGGAACCCCCGTTGCCCTTTCGAGACCTGCGCGCCGTCCACGCCTCGGCGGAGACGACCTCCGTCTCGGTGAATGTGACCTTCGTCGCACCGGTGGGGGTTCGACGCGTTCGCCGCCGGCGGCGGGGCCTCCGGCGACGGCGGCGCCGGCCCCACCGTCGGCGGAGGTCACAGAGGTACGGACGGAGGCACACGGCGGGAAGCCCGCGCTCCGCGGAGGGCAATATCTGTGTCCGCGACATGAGAAACAGACGCGGGGCGCGACACGTATTCCCCGGACGCCGACCGGATCGAAATTATCGACCACGCAGGGCCGATCGCCCCGTGCTACTGTCGTTACCAGTTGCAGGTGTGGTTGCCAGAAGGTTCATTTCCGACGGGTTAATCATCACGGCGACACGGAATTCACACAAGGTGAATTCCTGATACCGCCTCCGAAGGAGAAATGACATGGCTACCGGCACCGTGAAGTGGTTCAACGCGGAAAAGGGCTTCGGCTTCATCGAGCAGGACGGCGGCGGCCCCGACGTCTTCGCCCACTACTCGAACATCGCCGCCCAGGGCTTCCGTGAGCTGCAGGAAGGCCAGAAGGTGTCGTTCGACATCGCGCAGGGCCAGAAGGGCCCGACGGCCGAGAACATCGTTTCCGCCTGACACCGGCGGCGACGCGTACTTCGCAGCTGGGGCCCGCACCTCTGGGGTGCGGGCCCCGGCTCGCTGCATTTCGGGGCGCACGGCGGAAAGGATCCGCCACTTCACCGGCCGGTGACGTTTTCCCCGCCGCCCCGATGCCGCACCCATCGAATTCGGCTCGTCTCGAGATTCTCTGCGCCGCTCCTGTGCTGCGGGAATTCCTTGGTACGCGCCTCATCAAGGAAGGTTCCGCATGAATCGTGCCCGCACGTCCCGCTCCCATGACCGTTCCGCAGGAGGTTCCGGCGCGCCCCGCTCCGGCGCCTCCCGCTCCGGCGCCTCCCGCTCCGGCGCCTCCCGTTCCGGTGGTCCGCGCCGTTCCAAGGGCCGGGGAAACCAGTCGGCCGGACGGCCCGTACAGGGCGAGTTCGCGCCGCCGAAGACGATCACGCCCGCGCTGCCCGCCGTCGAGTCGTTCGCCGACCTCGACATGCCCGCACGGCTGCTGGCCACGCTCGGCCACGAAGGCGTGACCGTGCCGTTCCCGATCCAGGCGGCGACGCTGCCGAACTCCCTGGCCGGCCGTGACGTGCTCGGCCGCGGCCGCACGGGCTCGGGCAAGACCCTCGCCTTCGGCCTCGCCGTACTGGCCCGTACCGCGGGACGGCGTGCCGAGCCGCGGCGGCCGCTCGCCCTCGTCCTCGTGCCCACCCGCGAACTCGCCCAGCAGGTCACCGACGCGCTCACCCCGTACGCCCGCTCCGTGGGCCTGCGGCCGGCCACCGTCGTCGGCGGGATGTCCATCGGCAGGCAGGCCGGGGCGCTGCGCGCCGGGGCCGAGGTGGTCGTCGCGACGCCCGGACGGCTGAAGGACCTGATCGAGCGGGGCGACTGCCTGCTGGACGACGTCGGCGTCACGGTCCTCGACGAGGCCGACCAGATGGCCGACATGGGCTTCATGCCCCAGGTCACCGCCCTGCTCGACCAGGTGCGTCCCGACGGGCAGCGGATGCTCTTCTCGGCCACCCTGGACCGCAACGTCGACCGGCTGGTGCGGAACTACCTGCACGACCCCGTCGTCCACTCGGTCGACCCCTCCGCCGGCGCGGTCACCACGATGGAGCACCACATACTCCACGTGCACGACGCGGACAAGCACCGGACGACCACCGAGATCGCGGCCCGGGACGGACGCGTGATCATGTTCCTCGACACCAAGCACGCGGTGAACCGGCTGACCAAGCACCTCCTGAGCAGCGGTGTCCGCGCCGCGGCCCTGCACGGCGGCAAGTCCCAGCCGCAGCGCACGCGGACCCTGGCCCAGTTCAAGAGCGGGGAGGTGACGGTGCTGGTGGCGACCAACGTCGCGGCGCGCGGCATCCACGTCGACAACCTCGACCTGGTCGTCAACGTGGATCCGCCCACCGACCACAAGGACTACCTGCACCGCGGCGGCCGTACGGCCCGCGCCGGGGAGTCCGGCAGCGTCGTCACCCTGGTGACGCCCGGTCAGCGTCGCGACATGGACCGGCTGATGGTGGCGGCGGGCATCACCCCCCGGGTCACCCAGGTCCGGTCGGGCGAGGCGGAGCTGAGCCGCATCACGGGTGCCCAGGCCCCCTCCGGCGTCCCGGTCGTCATCCCCGCTCCGGCGGCGGAACGTCCCCGCGGCGCGTCCTCCCCCTCCCGGAGC
Organism: Streptomyces sp. NPDC018964; assembly: GCF_044390325.1. NCBI lineage: Bacteria > Bacillati > Actinomycetota > Actinomycetes > Kitasatosporales > Streptomycetaceae > Streptomyces > Streptomyces sp. NPDC018964. Next base: position 114,320 of record NZ_JBIRYZ010000010.1, on the reverse strand, counting down.
CGCCGGGGCCGCCGGGGCCGCGCCGGACAGGGCCGTCCCGCCGGCGAAGGGAGCCGCAGGACACAGCGCCGGCCCGACTTCGGCCCGGCCGCCTAGAACCACGGTCATCGCAGGTCCACCCCGTCGGCAGGAGGCACCCATGACACCCGCTCGGACGCAGCACCTCGAAGGCGTTCCCTTCCCCGAGGCCGTGCCCGGCGACGGGGGCGCGTCCGGCCCCCGGGTCCGTGACGACATGACGATCGAGGTGGCCCTGTCCCTCATGGCCGGCGCCCGGGTCGATCACCTCGTCCTCTGCGACGAGGACGACCGGAGCACGGGCCTGATGACCCTGGCCCGGCTCGCCGTCCTCCGCGGGAACCCCGCCTACACGGACCGGATCCGCCTGCGGGACGTCCTCGACGGGTCGTTCGCCCCGTCCGCGCTCCGCCCCGGACGCGCCGGCACTGCCGGGAACACCGGGAACACCGTCTTCCGGACGGTGTGAGGACCGGCGGAAGACCGCCGCCACGAGACACGAGGGCCCTGCCGACGCGCGTCGGCAGGGCCCTCGTCGTCGTGTCGCCGCCCCGCCGCCCCGCCGTCCGTGACGGCGGGCTCCCCACCGTCGTGGACCACAGGGTATCTGCGGCACCCACAAACCAAATTCTACTTTTGCCAGAGTAGACATTACGACGCACTGCGGTTAGGCTTCTTCTCGTTGACAAGGTCGAGCAAGACCCGCAGACACGAACTGGCGGGTGGCAGTACCGCAGTACCCCTTCACTCAGTGATTGGTCCAGAGGAAAGGACGGAGGAGCAGACGCCATCAGGATCGCCCGGCACCGAGAAACCTTCGGTCCGGGTACCGCAGGACCCCGGAACGGATGGTGGTCTTTGGTCACGCAACCGCGATCCCCGCACTCCCGCCCCCACCGGGCTGGATAGCGGAAACAGAAGGTCGGCACAGCATGAGGGCCGACCGATGGTGTTCAATTTCCTTCGGGGCCCTGGTGCCGTGCGGCACCAGGGCCCCTCGACGCGTTGTACAACGAGGTGACATGGCAGCAGACACTCCGCTCAGCGATCGTCTGGACGACGACGATTACCCCGCCTACACCATGGGCCGGGCCGCCGAGATGCTCGGCACCACCCCCGGTTTCCTCCGGGCCATCGGTGAGGCCCGTCTGATCACTCCGCTGCGCTCGGAGGGCGGACACCGCCGGTACTCCCGCTACCAGCTGCGGATCGCCGCCCGCGCCCGCGAGCTCGTCGACAGGGGGACCCCGATCGAGGCGGCGTGCCGCATCGTCATCCTCGAGGACCAGCTCGAGGAAGCCCAGCGCATCAACGCCGAGTACCGCCGTGCCGCGAACCAGGCGTCCCACGGCGCCGACGCCGGCCCGAGCTGACCACGCGGGCGCGGGCGGCCCGGGCACGGTGCCCCACCACGCGTGCGTCAGGCCGCGGCCTCGGCCGTCGGGTCCGGGGCGGTCGGCTCGTGGAGCACGCCGCGGGCGCGGGTCGGGATGCCGAGGGTCGGGTTGGCCACGCCCCAGACCGCGGCCCTGCAGACCAGCTCCTTGTAGCGGGCGGCGAGGCGTCCGGTCAGGGCCGCGCCGACGGCGCGGTCGTCGGCGGTGACGTACTGGATCAGGCCCTCCCCGCGGCCCAGCGAGACGCACTGGTTGAAGTAGCGCAGCGGCACGTTCGGCAGCTTGCCGCCGGTCAGGCGGGCCGCGATGGAGTCGGCGGCCTGCCAGGCGGTGGGGACGCCCGAGGCGCACGACATCCGCAGCGGCTTGCCGCCGGGGCCCGCCGCCATGGCCGCGTCGCCGACGGCGTACACGTCCGGGTGCGAGACCGAGCGCATGGTGCCGTCGACCACGATCCGGCCCGTGCCCGAGGTCTTCAGGGTGGTGGCCCCCGCGATCGGGTGGACGGCGAATCCGGTGGTCCACAGGGTGACCGCGGCCGGGAGGGAACGGCCGTCGGCGGTGGTGACGTGGTCGGCCCCGACGGCGGTGACGGACGTCCGCTCGTGCACCGTGATGCCGAGCCCGCCGAAGACCTTGCGCAGGTGCAGGCGGCCCTTGGCGGAGAGCCAGTCGCCGAGCTCGCCGCGGGCGGCGAGGGAGACGTCGAGGTCCGGGCGGGACTCGGCGATCTCGGTCGCGGCCTCCACACCGGTGAGTCCGCCGCCGACCACCACCACGGACTCCCCCGCGCCCAGACCGGCCAGGCGCTCGCGCAGGCGGAGGGCGCCGGGACGACCGGCGATCTCATGGGCGTGTTCGGCGGTGCCGGGGACGCCCTGGGGGTCCCAGCCGCTGCCGAGGGCGTACACGAGGGTGTCGTAGGTCAGGCGCCGGGTTCCCTCGGTGCCGTCGGTGACGGTGACCGTCCCGCGGTCGGCGTCCACAGCCGTCACCGTCGCCCGCACCGGTTCCACGCCGGTGCCCGCGAACATCTCGCTGAAGGGACGGGGCCTGAGCTCCTGGCCCACGGCGAGCTGGTGCATCCGGACGCGCTCGACGAAGTCGGGATCGGCGTCGACGAGGGTGATGGCGACGTCCTCGCGGCGCAGCCGCCTGGCCAGGCGGCCGGCGGCGACGGCTCCGGCGTATCCGGCTCCGAGGACGATGATGCGGTGCTGCATTTCCCTGCTCCTGTCGTCGGATCTGCGGCGGGTCGCCCCTTGAACCGGGCGGCCCGCCGTTTCCTGACGGGAGCAGGATGTGACGTGAGTCACATGTCGGTCAGAAGACGGTGAGCAGAGGTTCTCCGTGGTCGCCGGCGGCCGCCCAGAGCCGGGTCGCGCGCTCCAGCTTGTCGGGGTTCACCTGGTTGCGGATCGCGGTGATGCCCTCGGCGGTGACCGCGAAGCACATGATGCCGACGACCCGGCCGTCGAGGACCACCACCAGGGCGGGGTCGCCGTTGGCGGTCGTGGCGTAGACGTCGGGCGAGCCGCCCACGAGGGCGCGCTTGGCCTTGCCCGGCTTGAACAGGCCCCGCATGAACGTGGCGACCGCGAGCGCGCCCTCGAACGCCTTGGCACGGGCCGGGACCTTCCCGCCGCCGTCGCCGACCGCGACGGCGTCCTGGGTGAGCAGCCGGACGAGCGGCTCGGTCCGGCCGCTGGTGGCGGCGGCGAGGAACTCGTCGACGACCCGCCGGGCGGCGGCCTCGTCGATCTCGGTGCGCGCCTTGCCCTCGGCGACGTGCCTCCTGGCCCGGTGGAGGATCTGCTGGCTGGCGGCCTCGGTGAGGTCGAGGATCTCGGCGATCTCCCGGTGCGGGTAGTCGAAGGCCTCCCGCAGCACGTACACCGCCCGCTCGTTGGGGGTGAGGCGTTCCAGCAGGGTGAGGACGGCGTACGAGACCGACTCGCGCTGTTCGGCGGTGTCGGCGGGGCCGAGCATCCGGTCACCGGCCAGCAGCGGCTCGGGGAGCCACTCGCCCACGTAGGTCTCGCGCCGGGCGCGGGCCGAGGTGAGCTGGTTGAGGCACAGGTTGGTGAGCACCTTCGTCAGCCAGGCCTCGGGAACCTCGATGCGGCCGGTGTCGGCGGCCTGCCAGCGCAGGAACGTCTCCTGCACGGCGTCCTCGGCCTCGCTCGCGGAGCCGAGGAGGCGGTAGCCGATGGCCTCCAGCCGCGGCCGGAAGGCCTCGAACCGGTCCACGTCCCGAACGCTCAGCGCCATGCCCGGATCGTAGCCCCCGCGGGGTGACCGGGCCCTCCGGGCGGGCGCGCGGAGACATCCGTCCGTGGTGCCGGGACAGGCGCACCAGGCCGTCCCGTACGGTCGGCGGACGGGAAACGACCCCGTCCACGGCACGGGGAGCGGGCCCGGCGGCCCGCGGCTTAAGGTGACCGGTGGCCGGGGCGTGCGGTGTCGAGCCGTACCGGGGGTTCTTCAGGGGGAGGGGCACGCATGGGAGTCGCCGGGCCGGAGACGGCGGTGGAGCAGCTCGAGGAGTTCCGGGGCGAACTGACCGGCTACTGCTACCGGATGCTGGGCTCGTTCACCGAGGCCGAGGACGCCGTGCAGGAGACGCTGGTCCGGGCCTGGCGGGGCTACGAGCGCTTCGAGGGGCGGTCGGCCCTGCGGTCGTGGGTGTACCGCATCGCCACCAACGTGTGCCTGAACGCCCTCGCCTCGGGCAGGCGCCGGGCGCTGCCGATGGACCTCTCCGGTCCGGCCGACGGCTCCGTGCCGCCCGGCGCCCCGGCGGACTCCGTCCTGTGGATCGAGCCCTGCCCGGGCGGTGACCCCGGCACGGAGGTGGCGGTCGGCGAGTCGGTGCGGCTGGCGTTCGTCGCCTCGCTCCAGCACCTGCCGCCCAAGCAGCGGGCCACGCTCATCCTGCGGGACGTACTGGGGTTCTCCGCCCGCGAGGTCGCCGAACTGCACGGCTCCAGCGTCACCTCGGTCAACAGCGCCCTGCAGCGGGCCCGCGCCACGCTGGCCGCCCGCCGCGAGGGCGCCGACGGGCCGCTCCCCCGGCCGTCCGACGCCGTGCGGCTGCTGGCCGAGCGGTACGCCACGGCCTTCTCCCGCTACGACATGGAGGAGCTGAGCATGCTCCTCCACGTCGACGCCACCCTGTGCCTGCCGCCGTACACCCACTGGATGCGCGGCGTTCCCGACATCCAGGCCTGGCTGACCGGGCCGGCGGTCGGATGCCGCGGGTCCCGTCTGGTCCCGGTGGTGGCCAACGGCTCCCCCGCGTTCGGCCAGTACCGTCCCCGCGCGGACCGGAGCGGCTACGAGCCCTGGGCCCTGCAGGTCGTCGAGTTCTCCGGCGACCGCGTCACGGGCATCACGGCCTTCCGTGACACCGGGCGGCTCTTCCCGCTCTTCGGCCTGCCGGACCGCCTGGACGCCGGCGCCTGACCCTCCCGCCCGCGCCCGGTGGTCACCTGCCGCTGTCCTCGGCCAGCGTGTGGGCGACCAGGGCGTTGGCGTGACCGTGGCCCAGCCCGTGCTCGGTCTTGAGCCAGGTGACGAGTTCCATGTGCTTGGTGAGCGGGGAGGAGCGGATGAGCTCCTTCCACTCGGCGACGGGCCGGCCGTACTTCTTCTCGATGGAGGGGAAGTAGCTGGCAGGACCCTTCACGGCGTCGGTCATGGGGAGCTCCCTGTCTTGTGGTTTTCGAGTCGAAGAGGTCTTGGTGAGGCCGGTCGGTGGTGCGGCGGTGGACCGGTCGCGGCGGCCGGCCGGCTAGCGGTCCGCCGGGGTGGTGGCCAGCCGGGCCGTCAGGGCCGCCAGCCAGAGCAGACCGAGGCCCGCGCCCGCGGTGAACACCAGGACGGAGGAGGCGGAACCGGCGAATCCGGCGAGGACGGCGACGGGCACGACGCGGGAGGCGACGGCCCAGCCGCGGTGGCCGCGGCCGGCGAGCGGACGGGCCAGGACGACGAACGCGGCGCACAGGGCGAGGTAACCGGCCATCCCGGCGGCCATGTGGGCGGCTCCGTGTCCGCTCAGCGTGGCCGTGTCGGGGGAGCCCGCGGGGAAGCCCGCGCCCGCGTCGGCGGGGAAGGCCGCGGCGGCCCAGAACGAGACACCGCACACGCCGACCAGCACGGGGGCCCAGGTCGCGCCCGCGCCACCGTCCAGCAGCCGGCGCAGACCGACCGCCCCGGCGACGAGTAAGGCACCAGTGAGCAGGAAGTTCACGGTCTGGATCCAGCCGGCCCCGCCGAGGGCGAGCTGGCTGATCGCGTGCCGGGTGAAGTCGAAGCCCTCCCGCGTGAAGCCCTGGGCGAGACCGGCCGTGAGGAACAGCGGGCCCGCCAGCACCCCGCCGGCCACGGCCCACCGTGCCGCCGGACGCGACATGGGTGAGGCGGGGACGACGGAGTGGGGTGCGCGGAGCGTGTGGGTCATGGCCGGGCCTTCCTCACGTCGGTGTTGTCGTGTGTACGACCAACGACGAGGGACGGAGTCATCGCCCCGGACCATGTGTGCTGCGTCACAATGCTTCGGACGATGCCGAGGAGGTACCGAGGCGGCACCGAAGAGGTACCGAGGAAGCACCGAGGCAGTACCAGCAGACCCGCCGGATCGCCGACGGAGTACGCGATCTTCGCCCGTTGTTCACCGGCGCGTCCGACGGCCCTGGCCGACGGGTGCGACGATCCGGCTCCGCAGTGGACCACACCGGAGGAACGATGCTCCCGAAGAGAACCCACGCCGCGCTCGCGGCCCTGGCCGTGACCGCGGGCGCCCTGGCGGGCGCGGGCGTGGCGCACGCGGGTCACGGGAAGGGCGCGGACCACGGCCGGCACCGGCCGGTGGCGTTCGAACGCACCGCGACCTACCCGGTCTTCCGGAACCGTCCGGCCGGTGCGGACGCCGCCGCCGAGACCGTCGCCGAGATCTCGGCGACCAGCGAGGACGGCCGCACGCTCGTGTACACGGACGCCGCCGCCAAGCGGATCGGCTTCCTCGACATCAGCGACCCCGGCCGGCCCGAGGGCCTGGGCACGCTGTCCCTGGCCTCGCTGGGCGACGCCGAGGACGAGCCGACGTCCGTGACGGTCGTCGGGGAGTACGTGCTGGTCGTGGTGAACACCAGCGCCTCCTACACCGAGCCCTCCGGCCGCCTCGACGTCATCTCGCTGCGCACCCGCACCCGGGTGACCAGCCATGACCTCGGCGGTCAGCCCGACTCGATCGCGCTGAGCAAGGACAAGCGGTACGCCGCCATCGCCATCGAGAACGAACGCGACGAGGAAGCCGCCCCGGAGGGCGGCGAGGAGGGCGACCTGCCGCAGGCGCCCGCCGGATTCGTACGGATCGTCGACCTGAAGGGGTCCTCGCCCGCGAAGTGGGCCATCCGCAAGGTCGCGCTGACGAAGGCCGACGGGTCCGCGCTGCCCGTACTGACCGCCGCCGGGATCGCCGAACCCACCGACCCGGAGCCGGAGTACGTCTCCGTCAACGGCCGCGGACAGCTCGCCGTGACCCTCCAGGAGAACAACGGCGTCGTCCTCGTCGACCTGCCCACCGGGCGGATCACCAAGGCGTTCACCGCGGGCACCGCCTCCGTCGACGGGATCGACACCGTCGAGGACGGCGTGATCGACCAGACCGGCTCGATCACCGACGTGCCGCGCGAGCCGGACGCGATCGGCTGGATCGACGACCGCTACCTGGCCACCGCCAACGAGGGCGACTGGAAGGGCGGCACGCGCGGCTGGAGCGTCTTCGACAGCCGCACCGGGAAGGTCGTCTGGGACGCGGGCAACACCTTCGAGCACCTCGCCGCCCGCCACGGGCTGCTCGACGAGGGCCGCGCCGAGAACAAGGGCACCGAGCCGGAGGGCCTGGCGATCGCCACCTACGACGGCGTGCGGTACGCCTTCGTCGGCTCCGAGCGCGGCAACTTCGTCGCCGTCTACGACATCAGCAGGCCCACCCGGCCGGTGTTCAAGCAGCTGCTGCCGACGACCAACGGCCCCGAGGGGCTGCTGCCGGTCCCGTCGCGCGGCCTGCTCGCGGTCTCCAGCGAGGTGGACGACGCCGAGGCGGGCGTGCGGGCCACGGTGAGCCTGTTCCGGCTGGGCAAGGGCACCCCCGCCCAGCCGTCGATCGTCTCGGCCACGGACTCCGCGGGCACGCCGATCGGCTGGGGCGCGCTCGGCGCCCTGTCGGCGGTGCCGGGCCGCCCCGACGCGCTGTACACGGTCACCGACGCCGCCTACGACACCACCCGTGTCCTCACCGTCGACGCCGGCCACGAGCCGGCCGTCATCGAGCGGGAGCTGACCGTCAAGGACGCCGACGGCAAGCCGGCCGGCTACGACGCCGAAGGGATCTTCGCCCGTCCGCAGGGCGGCTTCTGGCTGGCCGTGGAGGGGAAGACGGGCGCCGGCAACCAGCTGGTCCGCCTGGACCGTTCCGGCGTCACCCGGCAGATCGTCCCGCTGCCGTCGGACGTCGCCGCGAACCTCGGCTCGCAGGGCTTCGAGGGCGTCACCGCCACCACCGACGCCCGCGGCCACGAGATCGTCTGGGCCGCGCTCCAGCGCGAGGCGAAGACGGACCCGGCGGGTGTCGTCCGGCTCGGCCGCTACGACGTCCGGGCCGGCACCTGGAGCTGGTACGGCTACCGGCTCGGCACCACCACCACGGCCGGTGACTGGATCGGCCTGTCCGAGATCACGGTGGTCGGTGACCGGCTCGCCGTCGTCGAGCGGGACAAGCTGAACGGCCCGGCCGCGAAGGTCAAGCGGATCTACACGGTCGACCTGCCGAAATCCGCCGCCCCGGCGAACACGCTCCCCGTCCTGAGGAAGCGGCTCGCCCACGACGTACTGCCCGACCTGCGGGCCACGAAGGGCTGGACCCAGGAGAAGCTGGAGGGCCTCACCGTGGCCGGCAACGGCCGCGTCTACGCCGTCACCGACAACGACGGCCTGAGCGACTCCAGCGGCGAGACGGTCTTCCTGGACCTCGGCAGCAGCCGCCGGATCTTCGACCACGACTGACCGGCCCGTCCCCCGCACCGTCACACCGCCCGAGCGGCCGCCGGCCCCCGTACGCCGGTGGCCGCTCGGCGTGCGGGGGCCGCCCGGTCGTCACCTCCGACGGCGACGTCGTGACGTCATGAGCAGCGTGGCCGACCGCTTCCTACGACGTCAGGCCGATCTCCGCGCAGTCCGCCGCGTACTTCCCGGTGCAGATGTCCTCGACGGTGTAGACGCCGTCCTGGACCACCGTGGCCTCGATGTTCTCCTTCGTGAGGGCGACCACCGGGACCAGCATCGCCGGGATGTCCTTGTGCGTCGGGCTGTCGACCACGTCGCGCGCCAGGGCGTCGAACTGGATCGACCTCTCCTGCACCTTGGCCACCGCCATGTCCGCGGCCCCCGTCGCCTCCAGCAGGAACGACTTGTACACCGTCATGTACTGCGTGCCCGACACGATCCGCCGCACCGCCGCCAGGTCGGCGTCCTGCCCGGTCACCGGCGGAAGGTCGGTGACGCCCGCGTCCTGGAGCACCTCGATGACGGCGCCCGCCATGCCGTCGTTCGCCGAGTAGACGGCGGCGATGTTCCCGGCGCCGACCTCCTTCACCGCCTCGCGCATGTGCTCCGCGGCGGCCTCGGGCAGCCACTTGCCGGTGTCGTACGACTTGACGATGTCCACCTTGCCGTCCAGTTCGCCGAGCGCGCCCTTGCGGAACAGCGCCGTGTTCGGGTCGGCGGGCTCGCCGTTCAACATGACGACCTTGCTGTTCTCGGCGCCCTCGCCGAGCGCGTTCACCAGGGCGCGGCCCTGCACCTGGCCGACGAGCTCGTTGTCGTGGGAGACGTACGCGTCGACCGGGCCCTCGGCGAGACGGTCGTAGGCGATGACGGGTATGTCCGCCTCCTTCGCCTTCTCCACGTCCGGCGCGACGGCCTTGGAGTCCACCGCGTCCACCACGATCACGTCGACCTCGTCGGCGATCATCCTCTGGAACTGTTCGCTCTGCTTGTCCTCGCTGCCCTCGGCGTTGGCGTAGACGACCCTGCCCTGCTCGTTGGTCAGGGACGCGACGCGGCTCTCGATGAGGGGGTGGTCGAACTTCTCGAAGCGCGCCGTGTCCTTGTCGGGCAGCAGCAGGCCCACGGTGATGTCGTAGTCCCGGTCCGGCGACGCGGCCCCGTCGCCGCCCACCGCGTCGACTACACCGCACGCGGTGAGCGACAGGGCCGACAGGCCGGCGGTCAGGAGCAGGGCGGAACGGCGTGGGGAAGCGGCGCGGGTGCGGGGGGTGGTGCGGGGGTTCACGTGGGGGCCTTCCGGGCGGGTGCAGCATGGTGACCCAGTGACTGTGTCCGTTGTGCGGTGGTGCGGCATGCGTGCTCACGGCACCCTCGCGGGCCGTACGGAGAATGTGCGCAGGAGCGGCACACAGGCTGCACACAGTGGGCCGGGGGCGTCGTTAGCGTGGCTGTCCCCTGCTCCGGACCCCTCGCCCCGGCGGGCGTCGGAGTCGGTACGCCAACTCAGGAAGACAGCGGATGGACTACTGCTCCACGTGTCGCCGGCATCTGAACGGCGCCCTGGTCTGCCCGGGCTGCGGTGCCTACGCCCCCGACATCGCGCCCGCCGTCATCGGCGGCCGCACCGTCCCCGGACCGGCGACGGCCGCCGCGCCCGGTGCCGTCGCCACTCCTCCGGCCCCGCCTCCCGGCGACGCGCCGCGGGCCTCCGGGTCCACGGGTACGGGCCGGGCGGCGCGGCGGCGGCAGCTGGTCCGCTGGAAGAAGACCCAGCGGCGGGCCCTGGTCGCGACGGCCGTGGCTCTCGTCGGCGGCGGGCTGACCCTCGCCTCCCTGGACCGGAGCGGCACGGACCGCACCCAGGCCGCCACGGCACCCGACCTCAGGGGCATGGGCGGCGCGAAGGCCCCCGCGGACCAGTACGACGACCCGGGCACCCCGGCCGCCTCCCCGGACCGTACGGTGCGGTCGCCCTCGGCCGACGACGGGCGCGGGCGGACGGACGCCGAGGCCGCACCGGAACCCGCCGCCCCCTCCGACGCCCGCACGGACACCGCCGCCCCGGAGACGGCGGCGCCGTCGCAGCCGCGTACGACCTCCCCGGACCCCGTCTCCCGCTCCGGCTCGCGCTCGGACACGGAACCGGAACGGGAGTCCGTCTCGGGTTCCGGTTCCGGCTCCGGCTCCGGTACGGTCACGCCGTCCCCGGCCACCGGCAGCGGCGACGGAGACGGCGGCACCGGCCAGGGGGACGGCTCCCAGCCCACCCCGTCCGCCCCGTCCACGCCCCCGGCGGCCGAGCCGGACTCCGAGCGGCTCTGCCTCCTGGTGATCTGCCTCGGCTGACCTCCCGCCGGGGCGCAGCACCCGTGTGCTGTCACCCGGCACCGGCTCACGACCCCTCCGTGTGTCCCGGACCGGCCCTGCGGAACAATCGGGACATGAGCGTCGTCAAGATCAACGTACTCACGGTCCCGGCGGAGCAGCGCGAGACGCTGGAGCAGCGGTTCGCCGCGCGGGCGGGGGCGGTGGAGGGTTCGGACGGGTTCGAGTGGTTCGAGCTGCTGCGTCCGGTGGAAGGCACCGACACCTACCTCGTCTACACCCGCTGGCGGAGCGAGGAGGACTTCCAGCGCTGGATGGCCGGCCGCGCCCAGGCCGCCCACGGCGGGGCGCAGGGCGAGAAGCCCCGGCCGGCGGCCACGGACGCCACGCTGTGGTCGTTCGAGGTGGTCCAGCAGGCCGCGCCCAGGCAGGACTGACGCCGCGGGCCGCTCCCGCGGCTCAGACGAGGACGTCGAGCACGCGGCGGGTGGCCTCGGCGACCAGGGCGTCGCTGGCGGCGGCCTCGCGGTCGGGCCGTTCGGTCAGGACGGCGATCACCAGCGGGGCGCCGTGCGGCGGCCAGAGCACGGCGACGTCGTTGGCCCGGCCCCAGTCGCCGGTGCCGGTCTTGTCGCCGACCTTCCAGTCCCGGGGAACACCGGCCCGGATGCGCAGGTCGCCGGTGGTGTTGCGGACCAGCCAGTCCGTCAGCAGTTCCCGCTTCGGGGCCGGCAGGGCGTGGCCGAGGACGAGGGCACGGTAGTCGGCGGCGACGGCCCGGGGGCTGGTGGTGTCGCGCGGGTCTCCCGGCGGGTTGCTGTTCAGCTCGGGTTCGTAGTGGTCGAGGCGGCTCACGCGGTCGCCGAGTCCGCGCAGGTGGGCGGTGAGTGCGCACGGGCCGCCGATCTCGCGCAGCAGCAGGTTGGCGGCCGTGTTGTCGCTGTACCGTACGGCCGCGTCGCAGAGGTCGCGGAGGGACATGCCGGTGTCGACGTGCTTCTCGGTCACCGGTGAGTAGGTGACGAGGTCGGCCCGGGTGTAGGTGACGCGCCGGTCCAGACGGGCGACCGGGTGCCGGTCCAGGACCGCGGCCGCCGCGAGCGTCTTGAAGGTGGAGCAGAGCGCGAAGCGCTCGTCGGCGCGGTGGACCACGGTGGCGCCGGTCCCGGTCGCGAGGGCGTACACCCCGAGCCGGGTGCCGTACTCGCGCTCCAGGTCGGTGAGGCTCCGGGGGTCCACCGGTGAGGGCGTGGAGGTGCGGCTCGGTGCCGGCGGGCCCGCCAGGTCGCGGCCGTACGCCGGGGTGCCGGTGGCGTGTCCCGCCACGGGGGTGAGGGCCGCGGCCAGGAGCATCGCGCGGCGGGAGAGGTGTGCGGTCACGGAGGTCCCTTTCGGACGGTTCGGTCAGGACTGTCGGATCAGGTCAGGACGGTGTGGTCAGGACGCGGGTACGGCGGACAGCAGGGACGGGGGCGGGTGCGAGTGCCGGGGCGGTAAGGGGAAGTCGGCGTAAGGACTCATGCGCCGACAACAGCAGCGACAAAGGCCGTACGTCCAAGACCGCTATCGATCACGGATCGATCAGTACTCGATATCGTTGCTGATCGTGGACCTGGTGCGGCACCTGGAGTGCTTCGTGGCTGTTGCAGAAGAGTCACACTTCGGGCGTGCCGCGACCCGTCTGGGAATGGCCCAGCCGCCGCTGTCGCAGCGCATCCAGCGGCTGGAACGGGAGCTGGGCGTGCGGCTGTTCGAGCGGACCAGCCGTCAGGTGACGATCACCGAGGCGGGGCGGCTGCTGCTGGCCGAGGCCCGGGAGCTCCTCGCCCGTTCCGAGTCGTTCCTGGCGACCGCGCGCCGGGTGCGCGACGGCGAGACGGGGCTGCTGCGGGCGGCGCTGCCCCCGGACCTCTCCGGCGAGACCGTCGCCGCCCTGCTCGCCGACTTCGGGCGCCGTCACGACGGCCTGGAGCTGGAGTTGCACGAGCTGTCCACGGCGCAGCAGCTCGCCCGGCTCGCGGCCCACGAACTGGACGTCGGTGTCGTCCACCACCCGTGTGACGTCTCCGGTCTGGAGCTGGGCCCGGTGCTGCGGCGCGAGCTCGGGGTGCTGCTGCCGCGCTCGGCCGGGGCGGCCGGGTTCGACGCGGTACCGCTGGTCGCGCTGGCCGGCCACGACCTGATCCTGTTCCCGCGCGCCGCGGCCCCCGCCCTCTACGACGACCTGCTGACCACCTGCGCCCGGGGCGGTTTCACCCCGGCGGCCGTACGTCACGGCCAGGGCGCCAGCTTCGTACGCGGTCTGGTGCTCTCCACCGGGGCCGTCGCCCTGTGCCCGCGCGACGCCCTGCCGCCGCCCCCGGAGGGCGGGGAACCGGACGTCGTGTGGCGTCCGCTGACCGGTGGGGCGCCGGCGCTGCGGCACTCCGCCGCCTGGTCCAGGGGGCGCGGGGACGCCGCCGTGCACGCCTTCGCCGAGGCGGCCACGCACGCGCTGCGCACCACCGCCGGCGCGACCCCCGACGTACCGACCCGTCCGCTGCACCTGCGCCCGGCATCGGAGTGGTGGCTGTGACCGACGCCCTCGCCCGCATCCACGCGGCCTTCGCCGACGCCGGGGTCACCGGCCGGCTGCACGCGCTCGACATCGACTCCGGGGCGCAGCTCGACGCCGGGGCGGACCAGCCGGTCCCCACGGCCAGTGTCCACAAGCTGTGTGTCCTGGTCACGCTGCACGAACAGGCGGCGGCGGGCCTGCTGGACCTCACCGAGCAGGTGGAGTGCCCGCCCGCCGGGCGCACCACGGGTCCCACCGGGGTGGCCGCCATGCTGGACGCGGTCCGGATGTCCCTGCGCGACCTGGCGTTCCTGATGATGGCGGTCAGCGACAACGCCGCCGCCGACCTGCTGCTGCGCCGGGTGGGTCTCGACGCCGTCAACGCGACGACGGCCCGGCTCGGCCTCACGCGGACGCTCGCCGTCCACTCCTTCGGCGAGATGCTCGCCACCGTCAGGGAGGACGCCGGTCCCGACGGGGCGCGGGCGCTCGCCGACCCGCGGGTCATCACCCGGTTGCGGGCGCTCGACCCGGCCCGCACCAACCGCAGCACACCGCGCGACATGACCCGGCTGCTGGCCGCCGTGTGGCGGGACGAGGCGTGTACGCCGGAGCACGGGGCGGCCGTCCGGCGGATCCTGGGGCTGCAGGTGTGGCCGCACCGTCTGGCGTCGGGCTTCCCGTTCGACGACGTGCACGTCGCCGGGAAGACCGGCAGTCTGCCGACCCTGCGCAACGAGGTCGGTGTCGTCGAGTATCCGGACGGGGGCCGTTACGCCGTCGCCGTGTTCACCCGGACCGCGCACACCGCGGCCACCCTTCCGGCGGCCGACGCGGTGATCGGCACGGCCGCGCGGATCGCGGTGGACGCGCTGCGGGCGAAAGGGCTGCGGTCGCGTTGATCCCGCGTGGAATACGAGGGGAGAGCGGCGGGAAAGCGGCGGGGAACGGCGGGGAACGGCGGAAAAACAAAGGGCAGGGGCCCGCACCGAAGTGCGGGCCCCTGCCCTTACGATCCCTGCGCCGGTGATCAGGCGGGGACGATGTTCTCCGCCTGCGGGCCCTTCTGGCCCTGCGTGACGTCGAAGCTCACCTTCTGGCCTTCCTGGAGCTCACGGAAGCCCGAGGTGGCGATGTTCGAGTAGTGGGCGAACACGTCAGCGCCGCCGCCGTCCTGCTCGATGAAGCCGAAGCCCTTTTCCGAGTTGAACCACTTCACCGTACCGGTGGCCATATCAATTCTCCTGAGACAGTGCTGGGACTCGCACTTTACGAATCCCTTCATCGTCGCGATGATCACCTGCCCGGAGACCCGGTAGCAAACTGGCAACCACAACTGCAACTGACGTCAGCCTAGCACGGAAGAAGTCGACGGCAAGCGAGGAAAATCACTGGAATAAAACACCGGCGACATGTTTAGGGAAAGAGATTTTCTCCGGCGGGAGCGGAAATACTGTTTCGGCGGGGACAGATTTTCAACGGCGTCCGCGGACCGCCCCCGCGTCGCTCCGGCGCAGCTCCTCGTTGGCGCGTTCGGCCTGTTCCAGCTGGTCCTCGAGGGTGATGATGCGGCACGCGGCGTCGACCGGTGTGCCCTGGTCGACCAGTTCGCGGGCCCGGACGGCCAGCCTCAGCTGGTGGCGCGAGTAGCGGCGGTGGCCGCCTCCCGAGCGCGTCGGGGTGATCAGCCGCGCCTCGCCGAGGGCGCGGAGGAAAGCGGGTGTGGCTCCGACCAGTTCGGCGGCCCTGCCCATGGTGTAGGCCGGGAAATGGTCGTCGTCGAGCCGGTCGGCGACGGGGAGCCGGTCCTGGTCCGGCTGCCGGCCGTCGGCGTACGGCTGACTTCCCGAAGGCATACGCACCTTTCCGCGGACCACGGTGGGCACGGTCCGCCACGGGGACGGATTCCCCACGGGGAACTCTAGTCGGGGCCCGGTGGAAAAACTGCTGTGGCGACGACAGATGTCCTGCGGACGCCCCTCGGCGGGATTCCACGCGACCACCGCGCCCGAACGGGTGGGGGCGGTGCGATACGGGTTCTTGTCGTTGGGGGCGTCACCGGGAACGGCCGGGCGGCGGGCCGTTCGCCGGCGGGTGTCCGCTCCCCTCGCCCCCCTGCGTACGGGACGGGGCGCGCCCCCGACGGGACGCCGTCACCGTCGGACGGGACCCCGGGGGCGGGAAGGCCGGGGCCGGGCCCCGAGCTGCACACGTGGGGACGCGACGGCCCGTCCCGGCCTTCCTCTGGCCGCAATCTGTCACGGCACGGGGGAGGCCGCCCGCCGGGACGGGCCACGGGCGTGACGAGGTCGGACATTCCAGGCGATTTATCTCATTTCTTCGGCCATACTCGAAAGCATGAACACGGCGACGTATGTACTTCTGGCCTCCACCACGCACCGGTGGGCCGTCTTCGCGGCCTTCATCGGCGGGTTGATCGTGGCCGGCGCGCTGGTCTGGGCCGTACGGGTCGGCATGCGGTACATGGACCGGGAGGAGCCCCGCCCCACCCCGGAGGACCAGCCGAGACTGCCGGACGGCGGCGCGGTCCGCGAGATGCGGGAGATACGGGAGCCGGACGAGATGCCGGACATGTCGAGGACCGGCTCACGGCTCATGCCGTACGAGCTCCACCACTCCGCGACCAGGACGGGCAAGGACCAGCAGCGCAAGCGCTGGCTGCCCGGCTCCAGCGGCGGCTTCGGCAGCGGAGGCCCCGGGCACGTGTGACCCGGCCGCCGGTTCAGCGGCGGGCTCCCCGTACTGCGGTCACGGGCACCCCCGGAGCCGATTCCGCCGGTGCGCCCGCGCGGGCCGCCCGCGCTGGACGGCCGTACGGGTGGACCGGCCGAGCCTCCCCGGCCCCGGCGGGCCGGGCCGGGGAGGTGGGCGCGTCAGCGGCCGAGCCAGGCGGTGGTGTCCGGGCCGAGGCGGCCGTCCTCCAGGGGGGCGCTGGTCAGCAGGACCTCGCCCGCCGGGAGGGAGACCGGGTCGGGGGACAGGTTGGCCACACAGCGCCAGCCGTCGCCGCGGTCGAACTGCAGGACCCCCGCCGGGGTCTCCTCCGCCCAGTTCAGCGTCTCGCCGTCGAGCAGCTTGCGGCGGGTCCGCAGGGCCGCCCGGTACAGCTCCAGCGTCGAGCCCTCGGCCCCGTCCTGCGCCTCGACGGCGTACGCGGCGAAGGACGGCGGCTGCGGCAGCCAGGCACCGGCCGCCCCGAAGCCGTACGACGGACCGGTCGTCGTCCACGGCAGCGGCACCCGGCACCCGTCGCGGCCCTTGCGGACGTGCCCCGTCTGTTCCCAGATCGGGTCCTGGAGGACCTCGGTGGGCAGGTCGGCGACCTCGGGCAGGCCCAGCTCCTCGCCCTGGTAGAGGTAGGCCGAGCCGGGGAGCGCCAGCATCAGCAGGGTGGCGGCGCGGGCCCGGCGCAGACCGGCGGCCGGGTCGACGGCGGGGGCGTGGCCGCCGGACAGCAGCCAGGCGTTCTCGTCCGTGCCCGGCGGCAGCATCAGGCGGGAGGCGTGCCGGACGACGTCGTGGTTGGAGAGCACCCAGGTCGCCGAGGCGCCGGCGGCGTGCGCGGTCCGCAGCGAGTCGGTGATGACCTGGCGCAGCTCCTCCGCGTCCCACGCGGCCTGCAGGTACTCGAAGTTGAAGGCCTGGCCCAGTTCGTCCCGGCGGGCGTACAGGGCGCGCCGGGCGCCGGGGACCCAGGCCTCGGCGACGGCCATGCGGGGCGGGGAGTAGGCGTCGAGGATCTTGCGCCAGTCGCGGTAGATCTCGTGCACCTCGTCCCGGTCGTAGAAGGGGTGGGTGCCGGGCGGGAAGCCGGCGAGGGCGCCCTCGCGGCTCAGTTCGGGGGCGCCGAGGTCGCGCAGCGGCTCGTCGAGGTCCTTGGCGAGGGCGTGCGCGACGTCCACGCGGAAGCCGTCCACGCCCCGGTCGGACCAGAACCGCAGGGTGGTGCGGACATCGGCGCGGACGTCCGGGTGGCCCCAGTTGAGGTCGGGCTGCTCGGCGGCGAACAGGTGCAGGTACCACTGTCCGTCCGGGACCCGCTGCCAGGCGCTGCCGCCGAACACGGACTGCCAGTCGGTGGGCGGCAGCTCGCCCCGCTCGCCCTTGCCGTCGCGGAAGACGTAGCGGTCGCGGGCCGGGGAGCCGGGTCCGGCGCGCAGCGCCTCCTGGAACCAGACGTGCTGGTGGGAGGTGTGGTTGGGGACGATGTCGACGATCACCTTCAGGCCGAGCCGGTGGGCCTCGGCGACGAGCGCGTCGAAGTCGTCGAGGGTGCCCAGGCGCGGGTCGACGCCGCGCGGGTCGGCGACGTCGTAGCCGCCGTCGGCGAGCTCGGAGGGGTAGAAGGGGCTCATCCACAGGGCATCGACGCCGAGGGCGGCGAGGTGGGTGAGGCGCCGGGTGATGCCGCGCAGGTCACCGAGTCCGTCGCCGTCGGCGTCGGCGAAGCTGCGGGGGTAGACCTGGTAGACGACGGCCTGCCGCCACCAGTCGGGGTCCTTGGAGGAGAGGTCGGGCGTGGCGTCGGGGGCGGGGTGCGGCGGCCGGGGGTCGGGCGTGATGGTGCGGTCGGTCACGCGGTCTCCTCTGGGTGCGTGCGGGTACCGGCAGAGAATCTGTCCGCTTCACCGTAAAAGCGAACACACCGGCAGCGTGGAGCCATTCCCTACAGATGGGGAATGACCTCTTTTGCCATGATTTGACGGAACCTTTCCGGGCTGCCCCGGAGTGGAGGACGGCGGCCGGCGGGAGGAGCGGTCGCGCCCTCGTGAACGGCTGCCTCGAGGCGCGCCCGGCCGTCGCCGGATACGCGCCGGGTACGGCTTCACGCGGCGGGCCACTTCCACGTCCACGTCCAGCAGGGCCGGGGCGTCGTCGACACCGGTGTCGCGGTCGACGATCACCGGGACGGGCCGTCCGCCGGTCGCGGCGGGCCCCCTTCCGCCCGGTGCGTGACGGCCGGCCCCGCGCGGGGTGCGGGCCGGTTTCCGTGCGGGCGGCTCACCCGGACGGCCCGCCGCGCTGGTGGGGCGTCCGGCGGGGTGGTGCCGTAGGAACACGGCCGCCCGTGGACGGCCCGGTCCCCCAGGAGGCACCCCGATGACCCATGCCCCGGCCGCCGCCCGCGCCCTCCTCGCCTCCGCGCTGTCGGTGACGTCCCTGCTGACCGTGGCGGCGTGCGTGGCCGGCGACCGGGAGGTGCCGCGCGCGCTGCCCGCGGGCGTGGCCGAGCCCCCGGCCGCCTCGGCGTCCTCCGCCTCACCCGCCGCCGAGCAGCCCCCGCCCGGCCCGCCCGCGCTGAGCGAGGAACAGCTGCGGGCGGCGTTGATCACGGAGACCGACCTGGGGGAGCCGTGGACGGCGAGCCGGTCCACGGCGACCTGGCGGGACGGGCTGCTCAAGGCGAAGGCGGAGAACGCCGACTGCCACCGGCTGCTCGACGTCCTCTACACGGAGGAGCTGTTCGGCCCGCCGGCCGAACCCGGCGCCACCGTCACGCTCGACGACACCGCCAACGACTCCCAGCTGCGCCACCAGGTCGCCACGCACCCGCCCGCCGACGTGGACCGCGTCCTGACCTGGCTGAAGACGCTGCCGGAGACGTGCGGGCGGTTCGAGGCGACGACCACCGCAGCCGGTGTCCAGCTCGTCGAGGTGGCGGAACTCCCGCTCCCGGA
Organism: Streptomyces sp. NPDC018964; assembly: GCF_044390325.1. Lineage (NCBI taxonomy): Bacteria > Bacillati > Actinomycetota > Actinomycetes > Kitasatosporales > Streptomycetaceae > Streptomyces > Streptomyces sp. NPDC018964. Next base: position 95,253 of record NZ_JBIRYZ010000010.1, on the reverse strand, counting down.
GGTCGGCGACGCGCGGGCGGGACTGCTGCTGACGATGACCGGGGAGACGGCCGACGGGGTGCCGACGCGCCTCACCGTGAACCTCGCGACGGTCCGCGTCGGCGAGGACACGCTCATCCTCACCAACGGCGGCCTCGGCACGGTCCTCCCCGAGGTCACCCGGGCGATGACCCGGCTCGGCGCGGACCGCCTGGCGGACGTCGGCCGGCAGGTGCGGGTACGGGTCTGAGGCGGGGCCCCACCGAAAGCCGAAAGCTGAGGGCTGAGGGCTTAGGGCCAGCGGGTGATCAGCCCAGCCGGTCCACGGCCTGCTTGGCCTCGACCAGGTCCGCGCCCGTGGTCTCGCGGTACAGCTTGATCGCCTGGATCTTCTTCCCCCGGCGTACGAGGTCGAGGATCTCCTCCCTCCCCGGGATCTCCTCCTGGAGTCCCAAGTGCCGCATCACCGTGTCGAGTTTGCGCTCGACACGGGCGGCGCGGCGGTCGACTCGGGAGAGGTGGCTCCGGATCGTCGTGACACCGAGGATCACGACGCAGGTCAGGAAGAGGATGGCTATGTCCATGACCGCCAAGCGTAGGAAGCGGGGACGGACCGGCGGGGACGACACGCTTGCCCAGAACGCCTCGGCACTCGCTGCCCAGGGCATCTCGGCACCCGCTGTTCAGGGCGTCTCGAAGCGGCGGCGGTGGGAGACCACGTCCAGGGCGACCTCCAGGGCCGTGCGGTCGTGGGCGAAGGCGTCGGCGCGCAGGCGGGCCAGGGCCTCGTCGGCGCCGATGCCCAGCTGGGCCATGATCATGCCGACGGCCTGGTGGACGCGGTCGTGGTCGGCGGCCAGTCCGCTGAGCCAGGGTTCGTCATCACCCGGGAGGTCGTACGGCAGATCCATCAGCGCCACCGTCATGACACCGGCGACGAGCCGGGCCACCCGCAGCTGACCCTCGGTGAGTCCGCCGGGGGTGCCGCGGTAGAGGTCGAGGGTGCCGACGCAGACGGAGTCGCTGCCGAGGGGGAGCGCGTACACGGCGCGCACGCCGGCGCCGATCGCCTGCTGGGCGAAGACGGGCCAGCGGTCGGCGCAGCCGACGGCGGCGAGGTCGCGGACGAGGACCGGCGCGCCGACCTCCAGGACGTGGCGGCAGGGGCCGTCGCCCAGGGTGGCCTGGAGCTGGGCCAGACGCGCGGCCCGCGGTCCGGAGGCGGCGAGTTGTACGGGCATTCCGTCACCGCGCAGCGACACGCTCGCGCCGTCCACCGGCAGCAGTTCGAGGGCCACCGCGCACAGCCGCCCCGGCACGGCGGCCGGCCCGGCGTCACGCAGCTCCGCGGAGATCGCGGCGACCGCACCGATCACCCGTTCGTCCTCCCGGCCCGGCTCGCCCCCGGGACCGTCCCTGGGCCGCACGCCCACCGCCTCCTTCGGCCGTTCACCCCCGGAAACGAGCCCCGACTACCCGGCCCGCCCGGCCCGAAACGGTCAGACCGGGGGCTGTGCCGGGGCCGGCCCCAGGGTCGTGGTGCCCGGGGCCGTGCGGTGGCCCAGGCCGGTGCGGTAGGCGTCCAGGGCCGCCTCGACGCGGCCGGTGCGGCGCAGCAGGTCACCGAGGAGGCGGCACAGGTCGGCCAGGTCACCGGCCGCGCCCGCGCGTTCCAGCAGGCTCATCGCGCGGACGTAGTGCTCCTCGGCCCGCTCGGCGTCACGGGAGTCCTCGGCGATGATGCCGAGCAGCCGGTGCGCCGCCGCCGCGTGCACCGCGCCCCGCTCGGGGGAGAGCCCGCCGAGCACGTCCTCCAGCAGGGCCGCCGCCTCCTCGGAGCTGCCGCGCCGGTGCAGGACGTCGGCCAGTTCGACGGTCACCTGGCTGCTGTAGAGGGACGCCCGCTTGGCCGACAGCATCGCCAGCGCCTCGCGCATCTCCTCCTCGGCGCGTTCCAGGTCCCCGTTCTGCGCGTACACGTAGCCGCGCATCCAGTGGCAGTTGGCCAGCTCGGTGCGGAGCTGCAGTCCGCGGTAGAGCTCCGCCGCCTTGGCCAGCGAGGCGTCCGCCTCGGCGAGACGGCCCTCGGCGAGCAGGGTGCGGGCCACCGACCGGTGCATGCGCGCCACCAGCGCCGGGTCGCCGGACTGCGGCGCGAGCGCCAGCGCGAACTCCGCCGCCTGCGCGGCCCGCGCGTGCGCGCCCATGTCCATGTACGGGCCGATCGCGCTGGCGTAGAGCAGCAGCAGCGCGTCCGGGTCGTGCAGGCCGCTCCGGTTCAGTTCGTCGATCGTGGTCTCGAGGAGGTAGACCGCGTAACGGAGTTCCCCCGCGAGGTAGTGGGCGACGGCCCGTCCGCGCAGCGCCGGCACCCGGGCGGGCAGCGGTGCCTCGGCGAGTCGGGCCTCGGCCCGCTCGAAGTAGTCGCGTCCCTCGGTCAGTTCGCCGGTCTCCAGCGCGCACTCCCCGAGCCCGAGCAGCGCGGCGGCCTGCTCCTCGGCCAGCCCCTGTGCCTCCGCCTCGGCGAGCAGCCCGGCGTACTGCTCCACCGCGGCCTCCGTCTCGCCGACGGCGAGCGTGCGCTGCGCCTCGGTCAGCCGCAGGTGCAGCTCGGTCACGAGCCGGGCGGAACGTCCGGTGGCCAGTTCGTCGAACGCGACTCCGAGACGGTCGGCGAGATGCCGCAGCGCGTCGTCGGAGGGGCGCACCCGGCCCGCCTCCAGCGTGGAGATGTAGGCGGGTGTGTACACCGGCTCCGCCAGCTGCCTCTGGGTCAGCCCGCGCTCCGTCCGCAACTGCTGCACCCGTCGCCCGATGGCCGCCGGCTCGTCCCGCTCCCCCACGCCAACTCCCCCAGTGCCCCTTGCCGTTCGTGACCCACAGCCCCTAGGTTAAACCGTGAATTAAACGCGCTTAACCCGTCGCTGTTGCGAGGTCGCCGTGCTGGAACGCACACGCATCACCGGGCGTCACGCCCGTGGCTTCGCCGCGGCCGTCGCCGCGGTCGCGGCGCTGGTCCTGGCGGCCAACGCGGGCCCGGCCAAGAACACCGACCCCGAGCCGCACCGGCAGACCACGGAACCGGTGGAGGCGGCGGTCCGGTAGGACCGGGCCTCGCCCGCCGGGCCGGCCCGGTGCTCAGGCCTGTGTCTGCAGCTGCCGCAGCTGCCGTCGTACGTGATCCAGGGCCCCCTCGCGCCGCCCCGGCACTCGGCCGCGCAACTCCGCGAGCACCGCGCCGAGTTCACGGGCCCGGGCCGGGTCGCCGATCCGGCCCCACTGGTGGTGCGCCCGGTCCACGGCCGCCTCGACGGCGGGCGCGTCCGCCGACTGTCCGGCGGTCAGCCGGGTGCTCGCGACGGCCAGCCAGGTGCGGCAGCTGCGCGCCGCGTCCCCGGCCAGCATCGCCAGGTCCGCCCGGACCTCCGTCCAGTGCAGCGCCTCCTCGGCGGCGGGCCCGTGCGCCAGGCGCGCCGCCTGCTCCAGCCGCGCGGCGAGCGCGTCGGCGTCCGCGTGCCGGCCGGAGCGCACGGCGGCGGTGACGGCCGCGTGCGGATCGCCCGGCACCGGCCCGCGCCGCGCCAGCGGCAGATCGGTGCCCGCGCTCTCCGGCGCGATCCGCGTCAGCGCCTGCTGGTGCAGTTCCTCGTCCGGCGGACGCCATCCGCTGCGCAGGATCGTCGCGATCGCCTTCATGTACGCCGGTGCCGCGACCCCGCGACGGGACGGCGGGGGCGCGACACGGCCGTAGACGGCGTTGTCGGGGCCGCAGTCGAGCGGGGGCGGGCCCGGCGTGCGCGCCGCCGTGACCAGCGCCTGCCAGGTCTCCGGGTCGGCGTGCAGATCGAGGAAGAGCGTCGTCGCGCCCGCCGGACGCAGCCGCAGTTCCTCCCGGAACCAGTGCCACGGCAGTCCGGTGTACCGCACGGTGGGCGCGGTCGTGCGGGCCAGCGCCAGGTGCGGCAGCCGCTGGCGGCGGTCGAGCTGGAGCTGCCCGGTGACGTACACGGTCAGCGGTCCGGGCGCCGCGGCGGCGGCGCGCAGCCGGGTCAGTACGGCCTGCGGGTCCAGCGGGTCGGCGAGTTCGACGACGTTCGCGGTGTCCGCGCCGGACAGCACGGCGGGCGGTACCGCCGCGAGGACCGGGAGCACGGACGCCGCGTCCACCAGCCGCCCGCGGCCCAGCGGCGAGGCCGCCAGCAGCAGCACGGTTCCGGGCATGGTCCCCTCCCCTCTCGATCACCTACGGCAGCACGGTAACCGCTGCGGCCGCGAAGGGCGGTGTCAGTGGGATGAACGTCCCCCTTCGGGGCCTTCGCCCCCCGTCGTGGGGGACACCGCGGGGGACACGCGGTACGGCGGCCCCGCGCGGGCCGCGCCGGGCGCGTGGATCCGCCGTACCGCGAAGGCGGTGGTGTCGTCGACCAGGTGTCCCCGGCTGTGCCTCAGCGTCCCGTCCCGTACGGCGGCGACCAGCCGGCCCGGTGCGACGACCCGCGGGTCCGCCGACACCGCCCGCGTCAGGTCGTCGGCGAGCCGGTAGAAGTCGCCGGCGCCGTTCCGGGCCTCGGTCACCCCGTCGGTGACCAGCAGCAGCGTCTCCTCGGCGGCGACCGGCACCCGGCACACCGCGGGCGGGTCCGGGGCGAGGTCGCGGCAGCCGAGCGGGAGGCCCCCGCCGGCCGGCAGGGACCGCACCCCGCCGGGGCCGACGGCCAGCGGGGGTTCGTGCCCGAGGACGACGGCGTCCACCACGTCGGTGCGGTCCGCCGGGAAGCCGAGCAGTACGGCGGTGGCGAACCGGTCGCCGTCGTCCCGGCCGAGCGCCGTGGTGTACGCGCGGTGCCGCAGCATCCGGTTCTCCAGCCGGTCGACGACGGCCGCCAGCTCCGCCTCGTGGTAGCCGGCCTCGCGGAACGCCCCGAGCAGCACCGCCGCCGTCTCCACCGCGCCCAGCCCCTTGCCCTGGACGTCACCGACGAACACGCGGGTGCCGTACGGGCCCGGCTGGATGTCGTAGAAGTCCCCGCCGACGCGGGCCTGGGCGTCGGCGGTGAGGTAGACCCCGGCGTGCTCCAGGCCGCCCCAGCCGGGCGGCAGGGGGCGCAGCACGGTGCGCCGTACGGTCTCGGTGACGTCCCGCAGGTGCAGCGCGCGGCGCTCACCGCGCACCCGCACCACACAGGCCAGCGTGGCGAGGACGCCACCGGCGGCGACCAGGATGAAGTCGGGCAGCCCCGCCTGGAACTGGTGCGGCCAGGCGTTGTCCACGGCGGTGTACGTGACCACCGAGACCACGGCGAACAGGGCCGTCCCCCACACCCCGCAGATCGCGGCGGCGATGCCCGGCACCAGCACGATCCAGGAGACGGTCCGGAACTCTCCGCCGGTCCCGCGGTCGGCCACCAGGATGGCGACGAGCAGCAGCAACGGCGGCACCCAGGCGACGCTGCGGCCCCTCAGCCGCAGCATCTCGTGCCGGTGCCCGGCGTCGCGCCGGCCGGTCGCGGGGGACCGGTCGCGCAGGTCGTGTCCCCCACTGCCCGGACTCACCGCCCCAGCGAAACACGACGCCGGGCGGCCCGCATCCGGTCTCCACTTGCCGACGGGCCCGGTGAGGTGTGCATTGGTGGGACGGGGGCGAGGAGAGAGGAGTGCTCCCATGGCGCACACGGCATCCCGGCCCCGGGCGGCGATCGAGCAGCGGGCCGGCACGACCGACGTCTTCAGCGCACGGACCCACAAGGCGGCGAAGGTCGTCGTACCCGTCCTGCTCGGCGTCGTGTACGGCTACTGGGTGGCGGCCAACCGGCGCTACGGCGGGCCGATCACCGTGGAGAACTTCCTGTACGGCTTCTTCGCCGGCGTCGTGTTCTCCCTGCTGTTCATGGCGCTCCTCGCCCTGGCCCCGAGGATGCGGCGCGAACTGCACGCGGCGCTCTGGGCCGCCCTCATCGGCAGCGCGATCGGCTTCCTGATCATCCAGGCACCCAGCCCCGGCGTCCTGCGCTCCGCGATCCTGGGCCTGGCGGTCGCGGCGGGAGTGTTCCTGACGATGTTCTACCGCTTCTACACCCACGAGGACGCGCAGGGCCACCGGGTGAGGTGAGACACCCTCCCCGGCCGCCACCCGCACGGGAGCCCCCGTCCGGACAGCCTCGTGCACCCGTGCGCACCCCCGTCCCCGGCAACCACCCGCCACGCCCCCCTCGTCCTCTTGAGGGAGAATCCGGGCATCGCACCCGTGAGCGGAGGGCCGGAACGTTGGACACTGCGACTGCCGATCCGACAGCCGTCCGGGACGGGACGGGGGGACGGCGGCGGTTCGGCGCCTGGTGCGCGGGGCTGCTGTTCGCCGGGGTGAGCGTGGTCGTCGGCTGCCGGACCGCCGACACCGACGGCGTCACCCCCGTGCCCCAGCTCCTCGCCTTCCTGCCCTGGCTGCTGGTGCCCACGGCCGCCGGGCTGCTGTTCACCCTGGTCGCCCGCTGGTGGACCGGCGCGGTGTGGGGCGTGGCCCTGCTGGGGCTGCTGGCCTGGTTCATCGAGCCGTACGGGAAGACCGGCGATCCCGCCGGGCCGCCCGTCGCCGAGCTGCGGGTGCTGACCTCGAACGTGGAGTTCGGGCGGGCCACCGACGCGCTGATCGACGCCGTACGCCGTGAGGAACCGGACGTCGTGTTCGTCCAGGAGTGCGAGTACACCTGCGACGCGGCGCTGAAGCGGGAGCTGACCGACGCCTACCCGCACCGGGAGGCGGTGGAGGGCGGCGGCTCCGAGGGCTCGGTCGTCCTCAGCCGTTTCCCGCTGCGCGCCACCGACGGGGTCCCCGGCACCATGGGCATGCCCGGCGCCGTCGCCGACGTCGACGGGCACCCCGTACGGCTCCAGCTCGCGCACCCCATGCCGCCGCTGCCCGGCCAGGTGGACCTGTGGCAGCGGGAGCTCGGCCGGCTGCGGGACGCGGCCGCCGCCGACCGGGACACCCCGACCGTGCTCGCCGGGGACTTCAACGCCTCCCAGGACCACGCGGCCTTCCGCCGCATCCTCGACACCGGCCTGCGCGACGCGGCCCGCCTGGACGGTGCCGACCGGACCCCGACCTGGCCGTCCCGCACGGCCCCGGCCTTCGGCACCCAGATCGACCACGTCCTGGTCTCGGAAGACTTCGCCACGCTCCGATCCCGCTTCCTCACCCTCCCGAACACCGACCACCGAGCCTTGATGGTCGACCTGACCCTGCACGCGTAGCCACCGCGTAGCCGCGGGCAGTCGTGCCGCAGGGCGGCACGGGTGGGCGCGACGGCACCCCGCAAACGCCGGGCTGCGCAACACCCCCCGGCCGCCCTCACACCGTGCGGCTACCGGTCACCGGTCACCAGTCACCGCGAGGACTTCTGCAACGCCTTGTCCAGCGCCGCGGCGAACCCGTTCGCCCACAACTGGTTCACCCGCGACCGCTCCGCGGAGTTGGGGTACGCGTTGGTGCAGGACGGCCCCGGCCCGCCCCCGGACATCAGCTCACTGCACGGCCCCGAGTAGTGGTCCGGAAGCCCCAGCACGTGCCCCGTCTCGTGCGCGGTCACCCGCGTCGAGTCGTACGTCTGGTTCTGCCGGTAGTCGAGGAAGATGTACCCCCGCCCGTGCCCGTCGGTGGACGCGTACGAGCCGCGCGAGTCGTTCCCCTCGTAGTACGAGAAGTCCGCGCCCGACGTGCCGGCCTGGAGTCTCACGTTCGAGACCGAGCTGTTCCAGATCTGCGCGCTGCGGGATATCTGCGAGGCGAACGACGGTGCCCGGGAGGCGTTGTAGACGACGGTGACGGCCGCCGCTCTCGTCGGGTTCGCGGCCCGCTTCTCGGCCGCCGACTTCAGCACGGCCTCGAAGAAGGCCCGGTTGGCGGCCGCTTCCTCCGACGACCCGTCATAGGCGGCGTACGAGGCGGCCGAACCGGCGTCGAGGGGCGCGGAGGCCGCCGTCGCCGGGGCCGTGCCGAGGCCGAGAGCCGTGAGGCTCAGGCCGGCGGCGGTGAGCACGGACATGGGCACACGCATGCGCATACGCATCGATGACTCCTTGCGGTGGGGGTCGAGTCACATGTCACCGAGGAGTGTGTGCGCCTGTGCGGCGGCTGTGATGATGGCAACCGGTGATAGGACGGCCCTATCAACCGACTCCGGCCGCCCAGCCACCCCGCCGCGTACGCCCGACTCCGCCTGAACGGACGGGGTTTGTATGTCTGGTGAAACCTGAACTTCCGCCTTACCCTCCCAGGGCATGGAGCTTGAGGTCAGGCACCTCAGGGCGCTGTGCGCGATCGCCGACACCGGCAGTCTGCACCGCGCCGCACGCCAACTCGGCGTGGCCCAGCCCTCGTTGAGCACGCAGTTGCGGCGCATCGAACAGGAGCTGGGCGGTGCCCTGTTCGTGCGCGCGCGTACCGGATGCCGTCCCACCCCCCTGGGCCGGCTGGTGCTCAGCCGCGCCCGCCCGCTCGTCACCGAGCTGCGGTCCCTGGTCACCGAGGCCCGTGCCGCCGCCGTCGGCGGCCGGCAGCTGCGCATCGGCTCCACCGCCAGCCGGGCCCTGGCCGGCTGGCTGCGACGGCTGCGCCGGCACTGGCAGGAGCCCACCCTGCACATGGACGTCTCCGCCAACGCCCTGCTGCGCATGGTCGCCGAGGGGCAGCTCGACGTGGCGTTCGTGCACGAGGTCGAGGGCTCGCCCCTGCGCATCCCCGAGGGCCTGCGCATCCGGGTCCTCGTCGAGCGCGAACCGCAGTGCGTGTCGCTCCCGGCCGACCATCCGGCCGCCGCGCACCCGGTGGTCCACCTGTCCGACCTGGCCGGCGACCGCTGGATGATCGACCCGGCGGTCGACGGCGAGTGGGACGCCGTACGCCGGGTCCTGCACGCCGCCGGGATCAGCCCGCGCGTGCTGCACGGGGACTATCACACGGCCGCGTCCCTGGTCGCCATCGGCGAGGTCGTCACCGTGTGCCAGCCGACCTCGCTCTCCCGCCCCGAGACGGCGGTCCGCCGGCTGCACGGCGACCCGCTGGGCGTACGGCTGCTGCTGGCGGCGCGTACGGAGTCGGAGCTGGAGGGCGTCTATCCCGACCTGGCCGAGGCGTACCGGGAGGTGGCGCGGCAGGCACCGGCGTACCGGGAGTGGCTGGATCAGGACCTGGTCCCGGGCCCCTGATCAAGCCACTCCCGAGGGGTGCGTCAGACGCCGATGTCGCGGCCGTCCGCGCGCCACACCGCGACGACGGCCGGGCGGACGTACGTGCCGGGCCCGTCGGGCCAGGCACTGGCCGGCTGGTCGACGGTCGCCCCGTCCACCTCACCCGGGTGCTGTACGGCGACCAGCACCCGCCGGTCCTGGATGACCGGGCCGCAGGTCTCGGCGCCGTTGGGCACGGTGAGGAACTGCTTCAGCTCACCTCGCCGGTCGCCGCGCGTGGCGACGCCGAAGAGGCCGTCGTGGGAGCCGAGGGCGCTGCCGTCGGTGGAGATCCACAGGTTGCCGTGGTCGTCGAAGGCGACGTTGTCCGGGCAGGAGATCGGGCTGACGGAGTCCTTCGGGAACCCGGCGAAGTACGTCGCCGGGTCCTCCGGGTCGCCCGCGACCAGGAACAGCGACCAGGCGAAGCGGGTGCTCTCCGGCCGGTTCCAGCGCTCGGTCAGTTCGAGCACGTGGCCGTGCTTGTTGGAGTTGCGCGGGTTGGCCTCGTCGGCGGCGGCGTAACCGGTCTTGCCGCGGTTGGAGTTGTTGGTGAGCGCGACGTACACCTTGCCGGTGACCGGGTTGGGCTCGATGTCCTCGGGCCGGTCCATCTTGGTGGCGCCGACCTTGTCGCCGGCGAGGCGCGTGAAGACGAAGACCTCCTCGGCGGTCATGCCCTCGACGTGCGAGACGGCGCCGTCGGCGGTGGCGGTGGCCAGCGGGATCCACTGACCGCTGCCGTCGAACTCGCCGTCCTTCGGCAGCTTGCCCGTGCCGTCGATCTCGATCGCGGGCGAGTCGCCGGTGAGCTTGGCGACGTACAGCGTGCCCTCGTCGAGCAGGGAGAGGTTGTGCTCGCGGGCGGAACGGCTGTTGCCGTGCCGCATCTTCTTGCTGCCGACGAACTTGTAGAAGTAGTCGAACCGCTCGTCGTCGCCGGTGTAGACGACCGGGCGCCCGTCGTGCGTCAGCCGCACGGTCGCGGCCTCGTGCTTGAAGCGGCCGAGCGCGGTGTGCTTGCGCGGGGTGGAGTCGGGGTCGTACGGGTCGAGCTCGACGACGTAGCCGAAGCGGTGCGCCTCGTTGGGCTCCTGGGCGAGGTCGAACCGCTTGTCGAACCGCTCCCACTTGCGCTCGGTGGCGCCGGTGCCGATGCCGTACCGCTTGTCGGTGGCGCTGCTGCCGTTGGCGAAGTACTGGTTGAAGTTCTCCTCGCCGTGCAGGGTGGTGCCCCACGGGGTGGTACCGCCGGAGCAGTTGTTGAGGGTGCCGAGCACCTTGGTGCCGCGCGGGTCGGCGGAGGTCTTCACCAGGTCGGACCCGGCGACGGGGCCGGTGAGCCGGAACTCGGAGGTGGCGGTGAGCCGCCGGTTGAGCCGGTGCCGGTTGACGGCGGTCAGCTTGCCGCTGCGCCGGTCCTCCTCGACGGCGACGACGGCGAGGCCGTGCGCGGCCCAGGCGATCTCCACCTGCTCACGGGTGGGGTTCTCCGGGTCGTAGTCCCGGAACATGAGGATCTCGTCGGTGTACTCGTGGTTGGCGACGAGGAGCTGCCGGCCGTGCTCGCCCTTGAGGGGCAGCAGGGAGAGGAAGTCACAGTTGTACCCGAACTGCCCGGCCTGCGCCTTGGCGCTCTGCCTGTCGCCGTCGAAGGCGGGCGCGCCGCGCAGGATGGGTTCGCCCCAGCGGATGACGACGTTCTGCCGGTAGCCCTCGGGCACGGTCACGGCGTCGTTCGTGTTCGGCGCGACGGGCGTGAACCGCAGACCGCGGGCGCCCTTGGGCTTGTCGTGGTGGTGCCCGTGGCCGTGGCCCTTGCCGGCGGCGGGGGCCGCCTGCGCCTCGGGCGCGGCGGCGACGCCGACCGCCCCGGCGCCGGCGGCGGCGACGGTCACGACGGCGGCGGCGCGCATCATGGAGCGGCGGCTGAGGGCACCGGCGATGACGTCACCGACGTACTCGTTGGAGCTGGTGTTGGGCACCTCGTGGAAGCAGGCGTCACCACACCGGAAACGGCAGGTCATGGCGGACCGGCCGCCGGGGTGGGAATCGGACGGCGTTCCGATCAGCGGCAGCAGCTTTCGCACGTTTTCTCTCCTTGGGTACCCGTGGTGTCAGCGTGACCGTAGGAGTACATATGTGCGGTAGCCGGGCGGCCGGGTGAACGGTGAGTGAACCTGCGGCAGCATCTGGGACGTCGCACCGGGCCGAATCGCACCCTTGACATATACGATTCCGCAAACCCAACCCTGCCCAAGATCGCCCTTGCGGGCCGTTAACCTTACGTGTCCGTCCTGGCCAGGGATTGACGGGCATCAACTCACGCGAAGGGTTGCGCACATGGGCATTCTCACTCTCCTGCGGAACGCGTTCGGCCGGTCACGCAAAGCGAGGTCCGCCGAAGCGGGGGGTGCGTCGGACACCGCCGGGACGGCGAGCACGCCTCCGGCGTCGCACGCCCCGACGGAGTCGGCCCCGGAGCCCGCGGCGGCCCCGAAGATCCCGTCCCCGTCCCCCGAACCCCGCACGGCCTCCGTCCCGGAACCCCGTGAGGAACACGACCTGGTCTCCGCGGCCTTCGACAACATCACGGTCCCCAAGCCCACCCGTTCGGACGCCCCCCCGACCCCCGCCCAGGAACCCGAACCGGAGCCGACGGCCAAGGCGGAGCCCGAGCCGGAACCGGCAGCCGAGACCGAGCCTGAGCCCGAGCCGGAAGCCGCGCCGAAGGCAGAGACCGACCCGAAGCCCGAACCGAAGCCCGAGACCGAAGCGAAGCCCGACGCCGCCGCCGAGCCCAAGCCAGAAGCGGAGCCCGAGCCGGAGGCCACCACTGAGGCTGAGCCGGAGCCGGCAGTCAAGGCAGAGCCCGAGGCCGAGGCCACGGCGGAAGAGAAGCCCGAGGCCGTCACCGAGCCCGCGGCCGCCGACGGCGAGGACACCCCACAGGGGCCACCCGCACCCGACGACGAAAGCAGCACGGGCGGTGCGGGTGGGAACGAAACCCCGGCCGAAGGCGAAGCCGAGGCCGAACCGGAGCCGGAACCGGAGCCCAAGGCCGAGGCAGAGCCCGAAACCACCCCCGAGCCGGAGCCTGAGCCCACCACCGAAGCCGCGCCGGAGCCGACAGCCAAGGCAGAGCCCGAGACCGAGGCCACGGCGGAAGAGAAGCCCGAGGCCGTCACCGAGCCCGCGGCCGCCGACGGCGAGGACACCCCACAGGGGCCACCCGCACCCGACGAC